>DAOWGY010000299.1 GCA_030641695.1 Gammaproteobacteria bacterium | reverse complement strand
TCTGCACTATGCTCCGCCTTTGGGTCCTCCGCTTTCGGATGCTCGGCATCATGCTCCGCCTTTGTCTCTGAGAACTTGTGACTGCCATCACCCAGACCTGTCGCGACGAAGTACAGTTCGTTGCCGCCGGCCGGGTGCAGTGCCGCGCGGATGGCCTCGCGGCCCGGCATGGCGATCGGCGTCGGCGGCAATCCGCCGCGCGTGTATGTGTTGTAAGCCGTGTCGGTCTGCAGGTCGCGGCGCGTCAGGTTGCCATTAAAGCCCGGCCCTATCCCGTAGATCACAGTTGGATCGGTTTGCAACCGCATGCGTTTGCCGAGGCGTCGCGCGAAAACGCCGGCTATCATGGCGCGTTCATCGGCTCGTGCCGTTTCTTTCTCGACGATAGATGCCAGGATCAGCGCCTCGTAAGGCGTCGTCAGCGGAGAGGCGGCACTCCGGTCGTTCCACTCCTCGGCAAGCGTGTCCTGCATGAGGCCGTAGGCCTGCCTCAACAACGTGCGGTCGGCGGTATTGCGGGGAAACCGGTAGGTCTCCGGTAAAAACAGGCCCTCCGGGTGTAGCGTTGTGGCGCCGAGTTCGGCGAGCAACACGGGCCAATCCTCGTCAGTCATTTGTGCATCTATTTGTGGGTGTGCCTGCAGCGCACGCAACAGGTCCCACTGATTCCAGCCCTCGATTATCGTGAATGAATACAGCAGTACCTCGCCGCTGGTGAATTGCTGCAGGAGCTTCTCCGGGGTTGTGCCGGGCATGATCAGGTACTCGCCCGCGTGTACCGCGTTCGCCTGCCCTGTCCAGCGCGCATAGGCGCGCAGCAGGCGCGCGCTCGAGACAATGTTCGACTCGTGCAACAGCCTGCTGACCTCATGGAATGACGTACCAGGTGCGATTTCGAATTCGATGCCGTCTGTTGGCACCGTTAGTTCTGTGTGCAGGAATCGCTCGGCCTGCCACACGCCTATACCGACGATGATAACGAGCAATGCAGCAGTCACGCCAAGCGCTGGAATGAGTCGCTTCAAGCCGGCTGCTCCCCGATGCCGCTATCTGCAAGCAATTGCATGATCCGGTGCGTCATGTCACCCGTCTGCCACGACTTGTCACCGCAGCGCTTGACCGGCAATGCACCGAACTGGCTGTTCGTGATAAGGACACCGTCGCATGACCACATTTCGTCGATCGCGACGTCACGAACTTCACCGTCAATACCGGCCTCAGCGAGCAATGTCAGCACGTGACGCCGCATAACGCCGGATACGCCACAGCGAGTAATTGCCGGCGTCACCAGCGATTGGCCATCGATCAGAAACACGTTGCTCATGGTACCGCAGATCAGTCGATCGTCAGTATCCAGCATCAGACCCTCGAATACGGCCTCATCGTGCCACTCGCGACGCGCCATGACCTGCTCGAGCCGGTTCAGTGTCTTGATTCCAGCGAGTTGCGGTTGTGTGGCAAGACGTGTGTTGCAGAGCCGAACGATGACACCGTCCTTATAGACCGCTTCGGGCAGGCGCGCCGATTCGGACAAACCGATCAGGATCGTTACTTTTCCGTCGAGATCTCGCCGATAACCACGAGGTGCTTGTCCCGCACTGACGAGAATCTTCGCGACGCAACATTCGGCATCGATCCGGGACCCGGCAACAGCTGACGAAAGAGCATCTTCGAGTGCGGCTTCGGCAGGAGTCGCGAGACCGAGACGCGCACAGCCGGTCTGCAGGCGCTCGACGTGGTAGCGCCACAATCGCGGCTCGCCGCCGCGTATCGCGACGGTTTCGAACAGCCCGTCCCCATATTGCACAGCCCGGTCGTCGATGCTGATCGTGTCGAGTGCGAGGCCTTCGCAGAACCACTGAGTCATTGTCGCAGAGCTCTCAATAGTCCCTCCGCCTTCGCCCGGGCTTCCGCAAGTTCTGCCTCCGGATCGGAATCGGCCACGATACCGGATCCGGCGCGAAGCGTAACCGTGTTGCCCTGCACGACCATTGTGCGAATCAGGATGTTCAAATCGAGGCTGCCGTCACGATTCAGATAGCCGAAGGACCCTGTGTATGCGCCACGAGCCACGCCTTCGAGTTCGTTGATGATCTGCATGCAGCGCACCTTGGGGCAGCCCGTAATCGTTCCGCCCGGAAACACGGCCCGGATGGCTTCCCCTGGTGCGACATCAGCGCGCAGGCGGCCACGGACATTCGATACGATGTGATGTACGTGTGCATAGCTCTCGAGCACCATCATTTCGTCGACTTCGACGGTACCCGGCTCGCAGATCCGGCCCAGGTCATTGCGTTCCAGATCGATCAACATGATGTGCTCCGCCCGCTCCTTGGCGTGGGCGAATAACTCCGCGGACAGGCTATCGTCGAGGTCGTGGTCATCAGAGCGTGGACGGGTACCGGCAATGGGTCGCGTCGACGCGATGCCGTTCCGGATCTGCAGCAAGCGCTCGGGAGATGAAGAAACGATCGCTGTGTTCCTCCAGCGCACCATCCCGGCGAACGGCGCCGGATTTGTCGAACACAGAGCTCTGTAAACGCGATCGAACTCGATATCGTCATCCATCGTTGCGGTCCAGCGACGTGACAGATTTGCCTGGTAGATATCGCCTGCCGCGATGTAGTCTTTCGCGGTCGAGACCGCTCGCAGAAATCCTTGCGGTGGATCTTCGTCGTTGCTCATGCTTTGACAGACGGCGTGTGCGTCGTGGCGTGCGGGTGCAGCGTGCTCGATGTCCGCAAGGACCTGCTCGAAATCCGTCTGCGCACTCTCCTCCGCAACAAAGACAGCCTGCCCGTCGGTGTGATCGTAGATGATTGCGGCCGGGCATCGCACTGCAAATGCCCGCGGCAACTGTGCGTCCGCGTGAAACCGCAGCGTAGGTTCGATCTCCGCTGCGAGTTCGTACCCAAGATACAAGAACCAGCCACCGGTGAACGGCAGTTCGGTGCCATGACCGGGTCGATACTCGGCGCGCCACCAGTCATCGAGTGCTGCCAGGAAGCCACCGGTTCCGGATGCGTGGTTGCCGGTCAGGCTGCCATCAAACGCGAGTTCCAACGTGTTCCCTGGGAATGCGAATAGAATGTCAAAACGGCCCAACGGTGGTCCGGGCGCAGTGCTTTGCAGCAGGAAGGGGTAACGCTCGGGAAACAGGCAATGCAGCCGTTGCAGATCGATGTTGTGCGCGAGCACGCGAACCTGCAAATTGTCGCCTGTGTTCCGCCCGTACACGGCGGTGAACTCAGCTGAAGGCCCTGAAAATCAGGCTTCCGTTCGTGCCGCCAAATCCGAACGAATTCGATATGGCCATATTCACCTTTGCATCGCGTGCTTCGTGAGGCACGTAATCCAGATCGCACTCGGGGTCCTGGTTGTCCAGGTTTATGGTCGGTGGTACCACCTGATCCTGGATCGCCAGCACCGTGAAAATTGCTTCGGCAACACCGGCGGCGCCCAGCATGTGTCCGGTCGTTGATTTCGTGGAACTCACCACTAAAGATTCAGCCGCGTTACCGAATGCCCGTTTGATGCCGACTGTTTCACCTATGTCGCCGGCCGGCGTCGAGGTGCCGTGTGCGTTTAGGTAGTCGATCTCCGCAGGATCGATACCGGCATCGCGAATCGCTGCACTCATGCACTTGCGCGCGCCTTCACCGTTTGCTGGCGGCAGCGTGATGTGATACGCATCGCCGCTCATGCCGAAGCCGATGAGCTCCGCATAAATACGCGCACCTCGAGCTTTGGCATGTTCGAGTTCCTCGAGAACAACGCAGCCGGCGCCATTACTCAGCACGAATCCGTCGCGATCGACATCCCAGGGCCGGCTTGCGCCCGTCGGGTCATCGTTTCGCGTCGACATGGCTCGAGCCGAACAGAATCCGCTCATCGCCAGCGGCGTGGTGGCGTACTCGGAACCACCGGCAAGCATCACCTCTGCATCACCATGTTCGATGCAGCGCCCGGCGAAGCCGATGCAATGCGTCGACGTCGCGCAAGCAGTGACGATGGAAATATTAGGACCGGTGATGTGCTGCAGGATACTGACTTGGCCCGAGGTCATGTTGATGATCGAGCCGGGAATGAAAAACGGCGAAACCTTACGTTGACCACCTGCGAGAAACTTATCGTGATTGTCCTGGATGAACTTGATGCCACCAATGCCGGACCCCATCGCGACACCGATACGGTCTCCGTTTTCCTCGGTAATTTCGAGGCCGGAATCCCGGATGGCATCGACACTCGCCGCAACGCCGTAATGAATGAACGGGTCGTTTTTGCGTTGCTCCTTGGGTGCCAGGTATTCACTGACGTCGAATCCCTGCACCGTACCCGCGATGCGGGTCGGAAAGCTGCTTGCGTCAAAATCCTCGACAAACCCGATGCCGGAGACGCCTTCGCGGACATTGCGCCACGCATCTTCCAGTCGGCTGCCCACCGGAGAGATGATTCCCATACCGGTTATGACAACGCGTCGCTTGCTCATTTAGTGCCGTAAGGAAGTGGCAGAACTGCCAGTCAGAAACAATGGATAGAAAGGCGCGGCGCTACACGGAAAAACGCCGCGCCCCTCGGGATCAATCCTCGCCTTGGCGAGAGGTGACGAAGTCGATGGCCTGTTGCACCGTGGTGATCTTCTCTGCTTCCTCATCGGGGATTTCGGTTTCGAATTCCTCTTCGAGGGCCATTACCAGCTCGACGGTGTCGAGCGAGTCGGCGCCAAGATCATCGACAAATGAAGCATCGTTCGTCACTTCGTCCTCTTTGACGCCGAGTTGCTCGGCAACGATGCTCTTAACTTGTTCTTCAATACTGCTCATAGTGGTAGCTTCTCCTGAGAAGACTCAATCAAATTCTCGCCAAGGCCGGTCCGGAACTCCTCGTCGGCCCGGTCTGACGCGCGCCTGAAATCCCCGGGAATAATCGCCTTTGTGACGATAAGTCCTTGATAATTCAAGGTGCTCCCTGACCGTGGCACGGTATTGTATGTGAATCTATAGTGGCAATCTACACGCGCGAGACCTGACACGCGAGTTTTCAAACCATCAGCATGCCGCCGTTCACATGCAGCGTCTCTCCCGTTACGTAGGCAGCCGCAGGTGACGCCAGAAACACGACGGCGTTTGCAATATCATCGCCATCGCCGAGTCGCCCGAGCGGCACCTGTTGCAGCATTGCTGCGCGCTGATCCTCGGGCAGGACCCGTGTCATATCCGTGTCGATGAACCCCGGAGCGACGACGTTTACGGTTATGTTTCGGGAGCCGATCTCACGTGCCAGTGACTTCGAGAACCCGATGATGCCGGCTTTCGCCGCCGCGTAGTTTGCTTGCCCGGCGTTACCCATTACTCCGATGACGGACGCGATACTGATGATGCGGCCTTTCTTCGCCTTCATCATGCCGCGCAGGCAAGCTTTGGACAGGCGATAAACACCACTCAGATTGGTCGATATGACGTCGTCCCAATCATCAGCTTTCATACGTATCAGCAGATTGTCGCGCGTTATGCCCGCGTTGTTGACGAGAATGCCCGGCGCTCCCTCATTGGCCAGAATGTCCTTGATGGCAGTTTCGACCGACTCGTCGTCGGCAATGTTCAGCACCACGCCACGTCCGTTTCCGCCGAGCGCGTCGCCGATTCCCTGCGCTCCGGCTTCACTGGTTGCGGTACCGACAACGGTTGCCCCGGCCGCAACCAACGCTGCCGCGATAGACGCTCCGATACCTCGTGACGCTCCGGTCACTAGCGCCACTTCACCATCGAGCATGCCGGACTGAAATAGGTTGTTCATTTGTGATCCTTGTCCATTGCGGCCGCAGCCGCTCAATCGTTAGTCTCTTCCCAGCGCCTTTTGTAGTCCTGCAACGCCGGATAACGCTTTGCCAGGTCGGGCTGCATGCCCTGGGCCTGGGACCCCTGCCCCGGGAATACCATCGCGATAGTCAATGCGCTCTCCGATCCTGGTTTTTGTTGTGGCGGCGCATTATATCGGTGCCTGTCGCCTGACTCTAATTATCATGGCTGCTACAAGTACCGCGCCGATCACTCCGTACAAATGGGCGTCGACGATTACGGCGCCGCCGGACGTGCTCTCGGAGCCCGGCAGCGGCCCGACCCGTTGTTCGAAGGCGAGTTTACCGGCGACGACGACGCTGAGAATCAGTGCCTCTGCCCGGCGCTCGGGCCAACCGGCCACGATACCGGCGGCCAGCATGCCATGCAGCAGCCCGGACAGACCCACGTACCACTGCAGTTCCGGACTCAAAATCCACAAGCCGAGATCGATTGCCGCCACCGAGCCCGCCATAATCCATAGCCAGTGCGAGCGCGCGAATTCCCGGCCGACGAGAAACCAGACGAGCACGAGACCAGCCGCGTTGAGAACGTAGTGCGACACCCCGAGATGCACCAGATGCCCCGTCAGCAGGCGCCAGATTTCTCCCGATGCGATCGCGCCGCGCTCGAATCGCAGCCACTCACGCCCGGATTCGCCGGTGAACAGCAGCAATCCCGCCACTACCACGAGAGCGCCTGGCAACAGCCAGGCGAGGATCGACGCGGTGTCGCGGCGCTTTTCATCGCCTTTGCTTAACCCCATGTTTGATATACTGACGTTTACACCGACAACGAGTCAATTTCGGTCACACCGATTGTCTCTTGCGATACAGAGCACCCTCTGGAGTACACCGTGAGTGAAAAAATGAGGCAGCTGCGCAATCCTGAGCGCCAGCGCGGATTTACCCTGATCGAGATCATGGTCGTCGTGATCATCATCGGCATTCTGGCAGCAATTGTTGCGCCTAACGTTATCGGCCGCGTTGACGATGCCCAGATCACCAAGGCGAAAGCCGAGATCGCCAATATCGAAAACGCGATGAAGTTCTACCGCCTCGATAATTTCCAGTACCCGACTTCTGAACAGGGGCTCGAGGCCCTGGTGACCAAGCCGAACGATCCGGCCATCAGGAACTGGAAATCGGGCGGATATCTGGACCGCGTGCCATCGGATCCCTGGGGCACTCCATATCAGTACCTGAACCCTGGTAACAATGGCGAGATCGACATTTATACTCTGGGGCGCGACGGCAGACCTGGTGGTGAAGGCATCGATGCCGACATCGGAAACTGGAACATCGAATAAGGCCGCTCCCGGCCGGAATGCCATGATGCGTCTCCAAGGTCGCGAACGGGGGTTCACTCTGATCGAGATTCTCGTTGTCGTCGTTATTGTCGGCATCGTCATGTCGATCGCGGTTCTTTCTTTGACCTTGGTGGGTGGCGATCGGGATGTCCGTGACGAGGCGCAACGCGTCGTCTCCCTCATCGAGGTTGCGCAAGACGAGTCCCTGTTGCAGGGCCGGGAGTATGGACTCGAACTCATGCGCGGCGCCTATCGTTTCGTTGAGTACGATCCTCTGACAGGCCAGTGGGGCGAGATTCTTGGCGACGACACTTTGCGCCTGCGAGAACTGCCTGAGGAACTGGAACTCTCCTTGTACCTGGAAGATCAGCACGTCCTGCTCAAAGACGATCCCGCCAAGACCGCAATGGACGACGAGCGCAGTGGGCGCGGCATAGAAACATATGCGCCGCATGTGCTGATTTTTTCGAGCGGTGACATGACACCCTTCGAACTGCACTTCGTTCGTGATATCGACGACAGCCTCGTCGTTATACGCAGCGACATAACCGGCGCCATCGAATTCGTCGACGTCGAGGCATCGATGCGATGACCGCTCGAGGCAATCATGGATTCACGTTACTCGAAGTGATGGTCGCGCTCGTGATCGTCTCGCTGTCGCTCGCGGGCGTTGCCGGTAGCATGGGCCAGATGATTGATACGGCCAACACGATGCGCGACAGGACGTACGCAAGCTGGATCGCGCAAAACAAGATCACCGAAATGCGTGTTTCGGGAATTGTTCCCGAGGTCGGTGAAAGCAGCGGCGAGGTCGACTACGCGAACACGATCTGGGCGTGGAGTGCCGACGTTTCCGAGACCGGCATCGAGAGTCTGTTCAAGGTCGAAGTATCGGTCTCTTTCCCCGGGGATGAACTGCCGGTACGCAAGGTAACGGGGTTTATCGGCGAACCGATCGCGCCAGGCCAGAGCAACCAGATCTGGAATTCAGATCAGGCGGATCGGGGTGAACGCCGGTGATGAGCCGCTCAAGCAAGGGATTCACGCTTATCGAGGTCCTCGTTGCCCTCGCCGTATTCGGCGTAATGAGCGTTATCGCCTATATGGCGCTTGGTCAGACACTGTCGAACGCCGATCTGTTAACGGAGCGCATGGAGCGACTGAAGGCCGTGCAACGCACCATTCGCTATCTTGATTCCGATCTGATGCAGACGGTACCGCGACCGGTGCGCGACGTACTTGGCGACGGCTATCTGCCGGCACTTCGTACCAATTTCGCATCCGAATATGCGCTGGAGGTAACGCATGGCGGCTGGTCCAATCCGGCCGGTTTGCCTCGTGGCACATTGCAACGCAGTGCTTACCGGCTGGAAGATGGGGAGCTGATTCGCTACCACTGGCGTGTACTGGATCGCACGATCAACAACGAACCGATAGGGGTAGTTTTGCTGGACGGCGTCGACAGCATCGAGTTTCGTTACCTGATTTCAAATGACGAAACGTCCGAGCAATGGCCACCGATCAACACACCAGGGCCTGCCGGTTTCCGGCTGCGGCCCCGCGCGGTCGAGATCGTGCTGACACTGGCCGATGAAGGCGAGATACGGCGTCTCGTGGAGATTGCGCCTTGAACGCTCCGTCACGGCAACGCGGTGTTGCTCTCATTACGGCTATCCTGATTACGGCGCTCATCAGCAGCGTGGCATTGAGCCTGGCGTGGGACAACGCCCTGGATATGCGACGCACGATGACCTTGCTGTACAGGGATCAGGCCGTGCATGTTGCGCTGGGCGCCGAGAACTGGGTACAGACCATATTGCGCGACGACCTGAGTGAGACGGATACCGATCATCTGGGCGAGATCTGGGCCAGTGACTTGCCCGCGCTGCCTGTCGACAGCGATGTGGTGCAGGGCGAACTGTTCGGCAGCATCGAAGACCTGCAAGGCCGTTTCAACGTCAACAACCTGGTCGACCAGAACGGTGAAATCGACGAACTGGCGGTCGAGCAGTTTCAACGATTGTTACAGGCGCTCGATCTTGATCCACGCTTTGCGGGAATCACGGCCGACTGGATCGACGCCAATCGCGAGGCGGGTTTTCCGGATGGCGCCGAAGACGCCATCTACACTGGCTTTATTCCCGCATACCGCACGGCAAACGTGCCATTGACCAATGCGACGGAACTTGCGGCACTTGACGGTATGGGCAAGGAGAGTTTCGATATTCTTTTGCCGCACATTGTCGCCCTGCCCGGGCGCACTGGCATCAACGTGAATACCGCGACGCCCGCGGTGCTGCAGTCACTCGATGAAAATCTCTCGTTGTCGGATGTCGAGGGACTGATCTCGGAACGCGAGGAAGGCGGCTTTGCTGATGTCGAAAGCACGTTTTCGACCCTCGTGTCACCGGAAATATTGCCGCAACTCGAGGAGTCGACGAATTATTTTCAATTGAAGGTAGTCGTGCAGATTGCTACCGTTCGCATCACCTATTTCAGTACCTTTCAGCGCGGGCCCCGGGGTGACGTCATTCCGATACTGCGCAGTTTTGGAACGATCTGACGATGGCAGAATTTCTGGTCATACGGCTCGGCGCCGATGCAGCCTCGCTTGCGAGCTGGATTGTCGTGGACAACAACGGTACGCGCCGCAGCCCCCCTGTCACCGGGGTCTTGCAGGAGGCCGCAAGTGATGTGCGCGATCGTCCTGTGATCGTCCTCGTGCCCGCCAGTGAAGTGTCGACGCTCACGGTGGATTTGCCCGCCAGGGGTGCGCGGCTGCGCGCAGCCTTGCCCTTCGCTCTCGAGGAGCAGGTTGCTGACGAAATCGAGAATCTGCACTTTGCTTCCGGCAAGCGGCTTGCTAGCGGCAGGCTGCCCGTTGCCGTCGTCGCGCGCGACAAGATGGCCGAGTGGCTCGGCCGGCTGAACGATGCCGGCATCGTCCCTGCACAGCTCATCCCTGAAAATCACGGCGTGGCGTTAGTGCCCAATACGATCAGCCTGCTCGTCGCCGAGGGTCAGGTGATGTTCAACGATGGTGTCGATCTCGAATTCGTCATGCAGGATGTGCGTCCCAGCGATGTGTTGGTTGCGGCAGGCGCACTGGGCGACGATGATACTTCCGAGGGCCCGGGCAAGTCGTCGCGACATCTGCTGGTTTATTGTGAGCCAGGCGACGAGCAGAAATTCGAGCACGACTGGACAGCGCTACGCAGCGAACTCGATAGCGTCGATATCAATTTACTCCCTGACGGCGTCCTGCCACGATTGGCAGTGACTGCGGCGAGCGGTGCCGGGGTTAACCTGCTGCAGGGTCGGTACGGGGAGAAGACGGATGTCAGCGCCCTTATTCGTCCCTGGCGTTACGCCGCGATGCTGCTGCTCGGTCTGGCGTTCCTCGGGATCGCCACCAAGGGTGTCGATTTTTTCCGGTTGATGTCCGAGGAGACGGCACTCAAAGAGCAGTTCATTGCGGAGTATCGCAAGATTCGTCCCGACGACACGGGCGAAGTCCTCGATCCGCTCGGCACGGTAACGTCAATTCGCCGCAGCTTCGGCGGCACCGCTTCGGCACCCGCGGTCTTCCTGCCGTCGCTGCAACAGCTTGCGACAGCGGTGCGGGACAATAGCGAGGCCGAGATTCAGGCAATCGGCTATCGCGCCGGCGTAGTTACCGTCCGATTGAATGCGCCCGATGTCGCGACGCTCGACAGGATTCAGAAAAGCGTCAGCGCATCCAGGCGTTTTAGGGCGTCAATACAGTCGACAGACCGCATTGCGGATCAGGTCAACAGCCGGATCGAGATTCGCGAGGCAGGCCCATGAGAGCCTGGTTCGAATCACTCGAGCAACGGGAGCGGCTGTTCGTCGCTGGCGGCGCTCTCGTCGTCGCGTTCGCCGTGCTTTGGGGACTCGTCTGGATGCCGCTCGACAAGGGTCACCGTGACTTGCAGGAACGCGTGTCAACCTGGGAGCGTTCCCTCGCGGAGTTGCGTCCACTTGTGTCAATGCCTCAACCGGCGAGCGGCTCGCAGGCCGCGCCGCAGATTAGTAGCACACAATCGCCGGTTGTCATCGTTGACACGACGCTGCGCGAACGTCAGCTCGGACAGCCGAAACGCAGCCAACCGACGCCCAATGGCATCCGCGTCGAATTCGAAAACGTGGCCTTCGACGACCTGATGTTATGGCTCGGCGACCTGAGCACACAGTACGGCATGGAAGTTCAGGCAGGCAGCCTTTCGACCGCAGCCCGTTCGGGTCCTGGACGTATCAACGCGACCTTGACGATTGAACGCACGCTTTGATACCTGACCGCAGAACTTTTCTGGTTGCAGGCCTGCTGACCTTTGTCGCGGGTCTGGTACTGTTGTTCCCTGCCCGCGTCGCCTACCAATGGTTCGTGCCGCAAGCCGTGCAACTTAGTGGCATCGAAGGTTCGATATGGTCGGGATCGGCACGTGAAATGTCCGCTGGCGGCGTTTATCTGCGCGACTTTCGATGGCGCCTGCGGCCATTGCGATTATTGACGGGCAAGCTTGCGTTGAGCATTGACGCCACTCCGTCATCGGGCTTCATCGAGGCGAATGTCGCGTTCGGATTCGGCGGCGACATTACGGTGTCCGAATTGAGCGGCTCCGTCCCTTTGCAGGCGTTTGCAGCCGCCGCGCGGATGCCGGGGCTGGCTGGCAATGCAAGCGTGCAGTTTCCGCTCGTGCAATTGCGCGATGGCCTGCCTGTCGCCGTCGAAGGGACATTCGCCGTCGCGGGGCTCATTGCTCCACTCGTCGACCCGGCACCGCTCGGTGGCTACCGGGCCGAGTTCTTTACGAACGAGGACCGGATTGTCGCGAGTGTCGAAGACGCAGATGGTGTGTTCGACCTTGCCGGCAGCCTGAGTTTCTTTCCCGATCGAAGCTACAAATTCATCGGTCAGGTTGCGGCGACCGAACGTACCTCCGCGAAACTCCGAAAACAACTGCGCTTCCTGGGTTCGCCCAATGATCGCGGTCAGCACGAAATCCGCCTCGAAGGCACGCTCTAGACGTCCACCTCGACGAATTCCTGCAACAGCGGGAAGTACAGGGCGCAACGAACGTCCTTATCTGCAAAGCCGCTGTACAAGGTCGCGTACT
>DAOWGY010000076.1 GCA_030641695.1 Gammaproteobacteria bacterium | reverse complement strand
GGCACGGGCTTTTTCATCGGCCAGCTCCTGGATGCGCGCTTTCGCCATACGGAAATCGAATGTCAGCGGGATATGGCTCGGGCAAACGAGATCACAGCAGCCACATTCGATGCAGTCGGTGAGCCCATGGTCGCGCAGCTTGCGTTCGTCGTCGGCACAGGCATACCAGAATAGCTGCTGAGGCAATAACTGCACCGGGCAAACCGCCGCGCAATCGCCGCAGCGGATGCACGGCAACTCGGATCCGGGCGACGGCGTTTCAGACATCACGAGAATGCAATTAGTCGCCTTGACGACTGGCACCCGGTCAGTGCTGACTGACTTGCCGGTCATCGGTCCGCCGATGATCAGTTGCCTGACCCGTTCGGTGTAGCCACCGGCTAATTCGGCAATATCTGCGGCCGTGGTTCCGAGGCGTGCCCTGACATTCATGGGTGTGGCGATACCATCGCCGGTAATCGTGGTGATGCGCGAGATCAGGGGCTCGCGGTTTTGAACCCAGTCGTAAATTGCTGCTGCCGTGCCGACGTTTTGCACCAGGCAGCCGATATCGGTAGGAAGTCCGCCGCTCGGTACCTCGCGATTTGTCACGAGCTGGACGAGCTGGTCTTCACCGCCGGACGGATAGATTGTGGGTACCTGTTTCAGCACCAGTCGATCGTCATTCAGCTCGCTCATCGCATCGGCAAGGCGTTGTATCGCCTCCGGCTTGTCGCTTTCGACGACGATATAGGCAACGTTCAACTGCAGCGCATGCATGAGAATCTGCGCGCCACCGATGACTTCGAGGGGCCGCTCGCGCATCAGCACGTCATCGCAGCTGATGTAAGGCTCGCACTCGACGCCGTTCAGGATCAGGTAGTCGAGTTTGCAGGTTACGGCTTGCATGAGTTTTTGTGCGGTGGGGAACACAGCGCCACCGAGACCGACAATGCCGCCCTGCAAAATCCTTTGCAGCAGCATGTCCGGTGCGAGGTCCCGGTATGGCAACGGATCCTCCCAGGCCTCGACGGCGCGATCCTCGCCGTCACACTCGATGATGATGCAGGGTGCAGAGTCGCCGTAGCGTTTTGCGACCGGCCAGGGCTCGATCGCGACGACTTTTCCGGACGATGACGCATGCACGGGTACGCCCAGGCTGCCGTAGGGCTCGGCAATCAACTGCCCTTTGAGAACCGACTCACCAACGTTGACGACCGGCTGCGCGGAATCGCCGACATGCTGATTGATGGGCAGAACCAGTTGTGCCGGGATCGGGACGTCCTGTATTGGTTGATCGGTTGATGCCGATTTGTGTGCATCGAGGCGCAGGCCGCCGTGCAGTTTGCCGAGATCATAGGTAGGAGCAGCAGTTGCCATCAAACGGTCCGCATGCTGATGCAGTCAACCGGGCAGGGTGCGATACAAAGCTTGCAACCCGTGCATTCCTGTTCGATAACCGTGTGCATCAGTTGCTGTGCCCCGACGATGGCGTCGACCGGGCACGCCGTCCGGCAATGCATGCAGCCGATGCACAGCGACTCGTCGATGACCGCGACGGCATGGCCCTCGGGCGGAGCTTCTGCGAGCGGTATGACGTCTTTGCCGAGCAGTGTGGCGAGTCGCCGCAGCGTATCGTCGCCGCCCGGGGGGCAGAGGTTGATTGCCTCGTGGTCATTAGCGATCGCCGCTGCATAGGGCCTGCAGCCGGCATAGCCACATTGGGCGCACTGGGTCTGGGGCAACAGGTCATTGATTTGCTCCACGAGATCCGCCGGGTCCGATGGCAGCTTGCGTGATGCGAAACTCAGTGCGAGTCCCGCGATCAGTGCAATGACTGCAATCGTGACAACAGCTATCCACATACGGGCCCACGACTGCTCACAAGCGGGCCATGCCCGAGAAACCTATGAAGGCCAGCGACATGATGCCGGCGGTCATCAGGGCTATTGCGGTGCCGCGGAACGGCGCGGGGATATCTGCGGCGTCGAGTCGCTCGCGAATGGCTGCGAACATCACGAGCACGAGCGCGAAGCCGCCCGCGGCGCCGAGACCGTAGAACACCGACTGCACGAATCCTGTGGATTGCTGCACGTTCAGGAGAGCGACGCCCAGAACCGCACAGTTCGTGGCGATCAGCGGAATGTAGATGCCGAGCACCTGGTCGAGTAACGGGCTCACTCGCCGGACCATGATTTCCGTGAATTGCACGCTCGCCGCGATAACCAGGATGAATGTGATCGTGCGCAGGTACTCGAGTTCCAGGGGCACGAGAACGTACTCGTGCAGCAGATACGCGGTCGCGGACGACAGCGTCAGCACGAACCCGGTGGCGAGCGACATGCCCGCGGCCGCCTCGAGATTGCGAGAGACACCCATGAACGGGCACAGGCCCAGAAATCGCACCAGTACGAAGTTGTTGACCAGTACCGTTGCGATGAGGATGACGAACAATTCGGTCATCGAAAATCCCGGCTACTTGACGCGCATGCCCGATTCGGCGCCGTCGTTAATGCTGATCGCATTGTCGACTTGCTGATCCGCGCCAGCATCATGCGTGTCTTTGGACTGTTCGACCATGCGTTGCACCTGTTTGGCCTCGACCCGTGTTAGCAGCGGTTTGAATTTGTTGATCGTGGCGCTCAGCAGCGGCGTGGCAGCATCATTCCAGCGCCACTCGCCCTCACCCAGGAACGCGCGAGCGCCGTCGGCGACGGTCGGTATCACGGGCGTCAGGTAGATCATGAGGCTGCGGAACATATTGAGCCCTTGCGTACATACGGATTGAACATCTTCCAGTCCGGACTCATCCTTGATCATGACCCACGGCTTCCTGTCGTCGATGTAGCGGTTCGCTTTGTCGGCAAGCGCCATGATCCGTCGCATGGCCTTAGAATATTCACGACTCTCGAAGTGCCCGGCAATGTCGTCGGCCGCGTCAGCGAATTCGTCGAACAGCGCCTCGTCAGGTAGTGAGCCTGCCAACTGGCTGTCGAATCGTTTGTTGATAAACCCGGCGCAGCGGCTCGCGATATTGACCAGCTTGCCGATGAGGTCGGAATTGACGCGTGCCACGAAGTCGTCGAGGTTCAGGTCAATGTCTTCGATCGACGGTCCCAGCTTTGCCGCGTAGTAATAGCGCAGGTAAGCCGGGTCCAGATTGTCGAGATACGTGCGGGCCTTGATAAACGTGCCGCGCGACTTTGACATCTTCAGGCCATTTACCGTCAGGAAACCGTGCGCAAAAACGCTGCTCGGCGTGCGGAATCCGGACCCTTCCAGTACGGCGGGCCAGAACAACATGTGAAAGTACATGATGTCCTTGCCGATGAAATGGTAGACCTCTGTGTCATTGCCCGGGCGCCAGTATTCGTCGAAGTCGAGATCGTCGCGGCGATCGCACAGATTGCGGAAGCTCGCGGGATAACCCACCGGTGCATCCAGCCACACGTAGAAGTACTTGTCATCGGTGCCGGGAATACGAAATCCGAAGTAGGGGGCGTCCCGGGATATGTCCCAGTCCCTTAATCCGGCGTCGAACCACTCCTCGAGTTTTGCGACGGCATTCTTGTCGAGGGTGGCAGCCTGCATCCAGGCGCGCAAACGATCGCCGTATTCGCTCAATTTGAAAAAGTAGTGTTCGGACTCGCGCGTCGACGGCGCCGTGCCCGAGATCACCGACACGGGATCGATCAGGTCGGCCGGTGTGTAAGTCTTGCTGCAATTCTCGCAAGCGTCCCCGTACTGGTCCGGTGTTTTGCAAAACGGACAGGTGCCGCGCACAAATCGATCCGGCAGGAACATGCCTTCCTGTTCATCGTATGCCTGCTCGATCGTTTTCGTATAGATGTCGCCGGCGGTCCTGAGTGCTTCGAACATCTCCACGGTCAGTGCCTCGTTCTCGGGCGAGTGCGTCGTGTGGTAATTGTCGAAATCGACGCCGAATGCATCGAAGTCACGCACGAATTCCTCGCTGAATCGCGTCGTCAGTTCCTCCGGAGACACACCGAGTTCGCGCGCCTTGATCATGATCGGCGTGCCGTGAGCGTCGCTGGCACAAACATAAGTGCATGTATGGCCGCACAATTTCTGGAACCTCACCCAGACATCGGTCTGAATGTACTCAACGAGGTGGCCCATGTGCAGGGAGCCGTTGGCGTACGGCAGGGCACTCGTGACGAGGATTTTTCGCGGCGCGGCGGACATGGGGCGCGATTATGCCACGGAGGCTACGTAAAGGCGCGGGCTGGCGGCAGGCATGTTTTTCTCGTCATGGCTCCCTTCGGTCCGCTTTACTTCCTCGAAAAACATGCCGGGACCCCGCCCGGCACGCCACCTCAATCCTCATTTCGGACGTTTTTGAATTTGGACTTGTCGTTGGCCTGCTGGTAGGCCTCTTTGCCTGCCACGAGTCCCTGCCGGACCAGTTCCATGAGCGCCGAGTCCATCGTCTGCATGCCGACATTGCCTCCGGACTGCATTGCGGTTTCGAGTTGGTCGAGCTTGCCCTGGCGAATCAGGTTGGCGACAGCCGACGTGTTGATGAGAACCTCCAGCGCGGCGATTCGGCCCGCCTTTTGCTTTGTCGGCAGCAACTGCTGTGATACGACGCCGCGCAGCGACGTCGAAATCATCGTCCGGATGTGACTTTGCTTGTCGGCGGGGAATGAATTTATGATTCTGTCGACTGTCTGACCGGCGCCATTGGTGTGCAAAGTGCCCATGACGAGAATACCCATCTCCGCAGCGGTGACTGCAATGCTGATGGTCTCGAGGTCGCGCATTTCACCGACGAGCACGACGTCGGGGTCTTCGCGCAACGCCGATTTCAAAGCCTCGGCGAACGACGGGGTGTGCACGCCGATCTCGCGTTGACTGATCAGGCAACCTTGTGCCTTGTGCACGAACTCGACCGGGTCCTCGATCGTGAGGATGTGCCCTTTGAGGCGCTTGTTCATGGAGTCGATCATCGCCGCGAGCGTCGTCGACTTGCCTGACCCGGTCTTGCCCGTGACCAGGATCATGCCCTGTGTTTGCCGGCACAGGTCATGGATGACCTTCGGCATTGTCAGGTCATCAAGCGTCAGTGCTGTCGAGGGGATCGCGCGAAAGACGGCGCCGACGCCATTCAGGTGTCGAAAAACGTTGACACGAAACCTCGACACGTCTTCGATTTCGTAGGCGAAATCGGCCGCATCTTCCTGTTCAAACGTGCGCTGCGCCGTGCCATCCATGATCTCGAACATCGCTTCCTTGACTGTATCGGTCGCCAGCGTTTCCTGCTTGAGGTTATGAAGGATGCCATGGATGCGGACGCGAGCGGGGTCGCCGGACACGAAATGCAGGTCGGAGGCACTCCGATCGAGTGCCGTTTTCAGGTAGTGGTCGATTTTCATGAGCCGGTCAATATCTGGTTACCACCAACGTCGATCAGGGGAGCCCGGTCCGTGTCAGTGACGAAGCGCTGGAAATTCTTCTTGTTGCCAGCGAAGCGAATTGCATCGTCAGGGTCTATTTCCTTCTTCTGGATGGCGGTGAGCAGTGCCGCGTCCATGAGCTGCATGCCGGCATCGACTCCGGTCTGCATCTGCGATGAAATCTGGTGGGTCTGGTCTGTCGTGATCATTTTCGCAATCGCACGATTGTTGACGAGGATTTCGAGGACGGCGCGGCGGCCGCGACCATCGACTGTTTTAATGAGAACCTGCGTAACGACAGCCTTGAGGCTCATCGACAGGAACGCCTTTGTCTGTTCGCGCAATTCCCCGGGCAGCGCGTCGATGATACGGTCAATCGTCTTGACGGCGCTTGTCGTGTGCAGGGTGCCGAGTACGAGGTGACCCGTTTCGGCCGCGGTCATCGCCATCATGATGGTCTCGGCATCACGCAACTCGCCGACCAGTATGACATCGGGGTCTTCACGCAACGCAGAGCGTACGCCTGCGGCAAAGCTACGCACATGCGTGTTCAGTTCGCGCTGAATGACCTGGCATTTCTTGCTCGGGTGCACAAACTCGATCGGATCTTCGAGACTGATGATATTGAGACTACGAGTCTCGTTGAGGTGATTGATCATCGCGGCGAGCGTCGTCGATTTACCGGTACCGGTCGATCCGGTCACGAGCACCATGCCCTGGTGGTAGTCGCAGAAATCGGTAAGCACCTTCGGCATACCCAGTTGGTCGAGTGTTGGTACATCGCCCGGAATAAACCGGAATACGGCACCAATACCGGTCACCTTGCGAAACACGTTGACGCGGAAACGGCCGCCGTCCTCACTCACGTAGGAGAAGTCGACGTCGTGGCCGGCCTCCAGCCGTTCGATTTGCTGGGTAGTCAGTATTTCGCGCACGTAGGCTTCAAGCTCGGAGTCGGAAAGCTGACGGAACTTGATCGGCATCAGGTCGCCGTTCATGCGCAGCATTGGCGGTACGCCGACTGCCAGGTGAACGTCCGAGCAGCCCTGTGCAAGGCCGAGCTTCAGGAATGCGTCAATACGGGCCATTTGTGCCTGTTCACCCCTTAAATCAAGTGCTTATGGGTATCCTAGGCGGATTTTCGGCCGCGTACCAGAGCAACATCACATTTTGGGAAATTGCTGCGGTGAGTGCGGCTCAGGGGCGTATGCCGTCGAGTGCCTCGGTAAGTTCGCCCATTGACTGGTAGCGCTTCGATTTGTCGACTGACATGGCCTTGGCGATCACTGCAGCAAAAGTGTCGGGGATTTTCGGGTTCACGTCCTGGGCCGGCTGGCACTTGCCCTGCACATGCTGGTACATGACCGACATGTGGTCGCCACGGCTATACGGTGGAATACCTGTCACCATCTCGTACATGACGACGCCGATGCTGTAGATGTCAGCCGTTTCATCGACTTTCTTGCCGAGAATCTGCTCAGGCGCCATGTATTTCGGTGACCCGATAACGTAGCCGGTCTTGGTCAGCTGCGTGTCACCGCTCGACGCTGCGGCCGCGACGCCGAAGTCCACGATTTTCAGCAGTCCTTCATTGTTGACAAGCAGGTTTGCCGGTTTCAGGTCACGATGAATAACGCCGGCCTGGTGAGCGACAGCCATGCCGGTTGCGATGTCCCGGGAATAACCGAGAGCCTTGCCAATATCCATGGGCTTGCTGTCGGGAATCTCGCCCGAGAGCGTATGTGAGGGGAAGTACTCCATGGAAATTGCATACGACCCCTGCAGGTTCAGAAAGTCATAGATTCGAATAACGTTGCGATGCGTAATCTTGCGTGAATAGCGCAGCTCATGGACGAAGCGCTTCATCATCTCCTCGTCCGAGGATACGTTCGGGTTCAGGAACTTAAGGATCAGCCGCTCGTCGACGACATCGTCCTGCATCAGCAACACCGTGCCGAACGCGCCCTTGCCGATCTTCTCGATGTATTTGTAGCGACCTTCGATTACGTCGCCGGGTTTGAGCTTGGAAATGTCCAGTCGTTGCATTGCCATTGCGGGCGGAGCTCCCGCAGCAGCGCCGGCTGTTGTATCCAGAGGCGCGGCGGCGGTTCGGGCCTTCGCCTGTGCATCGAGCAGTTTTTCGAGATCCTGATCGTCGAGCAGCAGGGTCTTGGTGTGCTCGCCCATCTTCTTTGCGCGCACATTTTCCTCGAGCACCGTCGCAGAAAAGCGGGCATCGAGGTCCTTGAGAGCCTTGTCGGCAATATTGATGATCGTCGCTTCGTCAGACTGTTTGACCTTCAGCAGTACGCCGCGAACGGTCTCGGCGTGAGATTCGTCCGTGAGTTTGGCCAAAGCCTTGACGGCCTCTATCTGCAGCTCTCGCTCCGGGCTGTTGAGCAGGGGCACGATTTTCGCGATGTGCTTGTGGTTGCCGATCTTGGCGAGGGCACGCACGATCACGGTGTCAGTTTTGGGGTCCTTGCCAAGCATTGCTTCGAGTTTCGGCAATGCCTTGGGGCCGCCGATTTGTGACAGTGCGTCGATGGCACGTTCACGCACCCACCAGTCGCTGTCATCGGTAGCTTTGATGAGGTGATCGACGGCGCGCGGATCCTTGGCGGAATTGAGTATTTCGATTGCGGTACGCCGGATTTCCTCGTCGTCATCGTTGATCAGTGCGACCACCGAGTCGACGACTCTGGGCCCGCCGATCTCCGCAAGAGCATCACCGGCCCGGGAGCGCACCCACCAGTCGTCGTCCTTGATGACGTCGAGCAACTCCTTGACGGAGTTGGCACTGCCGATCTCGTTCAGCACTTCGACGGCGGCTCGGCGACAGTACTCGGATTCGTCCTTCAGTGCTTCCGCGAGGTATTTGACGGTGTCCGGATGATTGATCTGGATCATCATGTCGACAGCTTTGCCCTGAACGTCGAGATCAGGGTCCTGCAACAGTTTGGCGACTGCCGCAATGTTCACGTTGCTGCCGCGGGTCGCAAGTGCGCTCAATGCAGCGGCGCGCACCATCTTGTTGGTGTCCTTGAGCTCAATTTCGAGCGCGGTGTTGATCTCGTCGCGATCGAACTTCTGTAGCAACTGGATCAGGTGAATCTTGATCAGGGGATCCCTGCCGCCCATGCGGGCGATCAGGTCGGGCACCATTTCCGGTCTGATTGCGGTCTCGATGATCTTGAATACAGCCGCTTTTTCCTTGACGTCGAGATCGTAAGCACGTTGCAGTAGTTCGTGCACACTGAGGTCGTCCTTGTGCACCTGCAGCACCTCGATCAGCGCGTGCTTGGAGACTTCGTCGTCATCGAACCAGTCGAGCAGCTTGTTGGTGTTGTAGACCGTCGTGCTTGACAGCGCCCATGCGGTGCCCTTGACGACGCGCTCATTGCCGTCGGCGAGGCCTTCCCGGTAGTACTTCAGCGTCTTGTCGTTGACTAGCGCTGAGAGGATGTCGACGAACATCATCGTGTGCGACTTGTCCGACATCGCCAGCGCATCGATGACTTTGGGAATTACTTTCGGGCCGATGTTTTTTATCTTGTCGACGAGTTTGCGTGCTTTCGGCCCGGTCGGGTCATTTTCGGAGATCAGCTGCTGAATCAGCTGCTCGGAACGAAATGAACCGAGCAGGCTCATTGCGGCGTTTCCCGCAGGCACGGCGCGACGATGCGGGGGCAGCCTTTGTCCGGCCTCCCTGCACTCGACGAAATTAGAAACTGTCTTTTATGAATCGCCAATCGATTAGCTCAAGCCCGCGCGAAGCAGC
>DAOWGY010000149.1 GCA_030641695.1 Gammaproteobacteria bacterium | reverse complement strand
CGGTGTGGTCGACAATGCCGCAGTGCTCGCCGCGCTCGACAACGGCAAGCTGCACTCGTACGTATCGGACTTTCCAACGCCGGAACTGATTGCACATCCGAATGTCGTCGCTTTGCCCCATCTCGGTGCATCGACATCCGAGGCTGAAGAAAGCTGCGCCATCATGGTTGCGGAGAACCTCAAGGACTATCTGGAAAACGGCAATATTCGCTTTTCGGTGAATTTCCCGGAGTGTCGTTTGTCGCGAATGGACGCGTATCGCATCACTGTCGCCAATGCCAATGTTCCCAACATGGTTGGTCAGATTTCGACCTGCCTCGGCGATGCGGGTCTCAATATCGAGGACTTGCTCAACAAGTCGATCGGCAATCTCGCTTACACGATCGTTGACGTCAATTCGCCCTTAAGTGCGGAAGTAGAGGCGCAACTACGTGGAATCGAAGGCGTTTTGACTTTGCGAAATCTGGGCAAGCCTGTAACCTGAGCGGCGATGGCCGAAAAAAACGAGCAAGCAAATGATGCGGATCTCGCAAAGATCCGCGAGCGCATCGATGAGATCGATGAGCGTATTCAGGCGCTGATCAATGAGCGTGCGCGCTTCGCGCAGGAGGTCGGCGTGTCGAAGGGCGAGCTCGCTGCTGCGGTGGACTATTACCGGCCCGAGCGCGAGGCGGAAGTCCTGCGCAATATTCAGGAGCGCAACGAAGGCCCGATTCGCGATCAGGAGATGCTGCGGCTGTTTCGCGAGATCATGTCGGCCTGCCTCGCCCAGCAGAAACCGCTGAAAATCGGCTTTCTCGGTCCTGAGGGCACATTCACGCAAACGGCTGTCTTCAAGCACTTCGGTCACTCGGTCCGGGCATTGCCGTTTCACACGATCGACGAGGTCTTTCACGAGGTTGAGAGCGGCATAGCCGATTTCGGCGTAGTGCCAATCGAGAATTCCACCGAGGGTTCCGTCAACAACACGCTGGATATGTTCCTGACATCACCGCTCAAGATCGCCGGCGAAATTGAATTACGAATCGAACAGCACCTGCTGGGCAGCATGGCCGGCCTCGACAAAATTGAGCGCGTCTGCGCCCACGAACAGTCGCTGGCTCAGTGTCGAGGCTGGATTCGTGAGAACCTGCCGCAGGTCGAACTAATCGGTTTGTCGAGCAACGCGGCTGGCGCGCGCCGCGCCAGGGACGAAAACGGCACGGCTGCGATCGGGCCGGATGTCGCCGCTGATGTGTACGATCTCCAGGTGCTGGTCAGCAATATCGAAGACCGTGCCGATAACGCTACCCGTTTTCTCGTTGTCGGGCGCGAGCTGCTCGCAGCGAGCGGCAACGACAAAACGACTATCCTCGTATCGACGAGCGATACGGCAATCGGGGCAGGCGTATTGCATCACCTGCTGAAGCCACTCGCCGATCATGGTGTCAGCATGACGCGAATCGAATCGCGGCCGTCGCGTCGCAAAAACTGGGATTACGTGTTCTTCATTGATCTTGATGGGCATGCTGAAGAATCGCCGGCGGCCGAGGCACTCGTGGAACTCAAAGAGCGCAGTTCCCTGTTCAAGGTGCTGGGTGCCTACCCCAGGGCAATAGGTTAGTGGTCCAACAAGGGCGCACGGACCCCGCGCCAATGCGTTTTCTTGTACAGCCATCGACGATCCGCGATGCGATCGTGAGTGTGCCTGGCGACAAGTCGATCTCGCATCGCGCGGTCATGCTCGGCAGCATCGCTGAGGGCAGAACGGACGTCAGCGGCTTTCTTGCGGGTGAAGATTGCCTGGCCACGATTGCCGCGTTTCGCGCGATGGGCGTCGACATCGAACAGCCATCGGCAACCGAACTCGTGATTCACGGTGTCGGACTGCATGGCTTGCAGCCCCCAACATCGCCTATTGACCTGGGCAATTCGGGCACGGCCATGCGCCTGATGGCCGGACTTTTGGCGGGCCAGCGATTTACGGCGACGCTGACCGGCGATGAGTCGCTCACAGAAAGACCGATGCAACGTGTCGTTACACCGTTGAGCCGCAT
>DAOWGY010000092.1 GCA_030641695.1 Gammaproteobacteria bacterium | reverse complement strand
TACAACCAGCATCAGGTAGGCCATCGCGGCAATCAGCAGCACGACGATCGCTGCAACCCACGGCCCGGGAAATACGCCGCGTTGCGGCTTGCGCCGATGGGTGACGACCGGTGGCATGGTCTGGGACCGGGTCAGGCGGTAGTAATCGGCCAGGACGTCGTCATTATCGACACCCACGAGTTGTGCGTACTTGCGCAAATGGCCTTTGGCGAACACGGGCGCGCCGAGCGCGTCGAATTCGTTTTTCTCGAGAGCGCGAACCTTGGGCTCGTCGAGATGCAGTTCCTTGGCGATCTCGAGAACGCTTATTTGCCGCGCACGCCGTGCCTCCGCAAGCCGTTCACCAGCAAGCGGCCCTTTGGGCTCCACCTCGGACTCATCGTCTTCCGGCTTGTCGGTCTCTTCGTTCATGGTTTCACTAGCCGGATTGGCGAATGCTCCGTGCTTCCGCAGAATTCGGGAAATCCTTCAACAGTTGCATCGTGTAATCACGGCGAGCGCTATCGTCGCCGAGTTTTTCCTCGATCTGTATACCGTGATACAGCACCGGCGCCGTGGGCACGTTATTGCTCATATAGCGCTGCAGGAATGCACGCGCTCTCAGGTTATCGCCTTTCTCGAAGAACAGCACTGACATCTGCAGCAGCGCCTCGGCGTAATTCGGCCGGCGCTCGAGAGCCCCCCGTAGGTATTTCTCGGCCTGCTCGTAGTCCGGCTTCTGCATCATACAGACACCGGCATTGGTGAACGTGCGCTCAGCGTAGTCGTTCGTCGGCGCCTTCAACGCCCGGTCGAAATACTTGCGGGCATCCTCGTGGCGGCCCTGGCGACACAGGAAAACCCCGTAATTATCCTGAATCTGGTAATCACGTGGCGCAGTGCGCACAGCCTCGTCGTAGGCCTTTTCGGCCAGGCGCGGAATGCCCAGCGCTTCGTAAGTGAGCCCGAGCGTCGACCACGCGATCGCATTTTTGGGGTCGAGTTCCACTGCAAGCAACAATCGATCCCTCGCGAGGTCGTAATCGCCATTGTGATAGTAGCGTGCGCCGAGCTGGTAGTTGAGATCAGCTGCTACGTCGTCGTCGCCTTCCGACTTCGGCTGGCCACTCGTCGACGAGATGCACCCCGCACATATCAAAATAGTGGCCATCGCCATCAGAAATCCATCGCTCTTTTTCACGCCGTTGCCACCTTGATGTTTTTTTCGCTCAACCTGCTGCGTACCCGGTCGCTCACCTTGCCAGCCAGTTGCCCGCAGGCCGCGTCGATGTCGTCCCCACGCGTCCGCCGTGTCGTCGCCACAATACCGCGATTACGCAGATGATTCTGGAAATGCCGGATGGTATCGACTGCCGACCGCGCGAACTGCGTATCCGGGAAGGGATTAAAGGGAATGAGATTGACCTTCGCCGGTTTGCCGTCGAGCAGATTTGCCAGCTCATCGGCATGCTGTGTCGAGTCATTCACATCGCGCAACATGACGTACTCGAACGTGATGAAGCGGTTTGCATGCCTCTCGGCGTAGCGCCAGCACGCGTCCAGTAACTCGTCGATCGGATGCAGCTTGTTGATCGGAACCAGTTGATTGCGCAGCTCGTCGTTCGACGCATGCAACGAAACCGCCAGTGACACATTGCAGTCGCCGCCGAGTTTTTCGATATGCGGGACGATGCCCGAGGTGCTTACCGTGACGCGGCGTCTCGACAAGCCATACGCATAGTCCGATATGAGCAGCTCGAGCACGGGCACGACATTGCGGTAATTGGCCAGTGGCTCGCCCATACCCATGAAAACGACGTTCGTCACGGCCGTCTCGTCATTCTCGCGTCGCGGCAATACCTCGTTCGCATGCCAGACCTGGCCGATGATCTCGGCCGCGGTGAGATTTCGATTGAATCCCTGGGCACCCGTCGCGCAAAACGCGCAATCGAGTGCGCAACCCACTTGCGACGAAATGCACAGCGTGCCCCTGCCCGATTCGGGAATGAAGACGGCCTCCACTCGCTGACCTGAGCCGCTCGCGAATAGCCACTTGACCGTGCCGTCAGTGGAGTCATGTTGCGAATCAACGCGCGCGAATTCGATCTTTGCCGTGGCGGCCAGTTGCTCCCGCACCGACTTGGAAAAATCCGTCATGGCGTCGAAGTCAGTAACGCCACGCTGATACATCCACTGCATCAATTGCCGTGCACGGTAAGGTTTTTCTCCGAGACCGGCGAAATATTGCTCGAGCTCGCTTTGCGGCAAGCCGAGCAGATTCAGTTTTTCAGCCTCACCAGGCATTGATCAGTTACATCAGCGCGTGCGTGGGCAAACGCCGCCGTCTCCAAAGAAAAACGCAATCTCCACCGCAGCGGTATCCACTCCATCAGATCCGTGCACGATGTTCTCCTCGATGCTTTCGGCAAAGTCCGCACGAATCGTTCCCGGATCGGCGTCTGCAGGATTCGTCGCTCCCATGATGTCGCGATTCGCTGCAATGGCATTGTCACCCTGGAGTACCTGTACGGCGACCGGCCCGGACGTCATGTAGCTGACGAGATCGTTAAAAAACGGGCGCTCCTTGTGGACAGCATAAAATCCCTGCGCCTGTTCCTCGCTCAGGTGCATCATCCTTGCAGCGACAATCTCTAGTCCGGCTTTCTCGAAGCGTCCATAGATTTCACCAATCAGGTTCTTACTCACGCCATCCGGCTTGATAATAGAGAGCGTCTGCTCAACGGCCATGCGATTTTCCTTTTACACAAACAGTGGCGATTCCCACCCGGCTCGTGTCGATCGGGCGAACGTAAACCCTCGATTTTACGTGGGATATCTGAATCGGGCAACGGCGGCCACTCAGACGTTGAAACTTTCTCCGCAGCCACATTCGCCACTGACGTTGGGGTTTCTGAACTTGAACGCCTCGTTGAGGCCGCTCTTGACGAAATCCACCTCGGTACCGTCGATCAACGGCAGTGCCTCGGCATCGACGACCAGCGTCACGCCCTTGTCCTCGAAAAGGATGTCGCTGTCAGTAATCTCGTCGGCATAGTTGATGACGTAGGAATACCCCGAGCAGCCGGTTTTGGTGACGCCCAGGCGCAAACCGACCCCGGCACCCCGGGTGTCCAGGTAGTCGCGCACTCGGCTCGCCGCAGATTCTGTCAGTGAAATCGCCATTATTTAGTGGTCCAACAAGTCTGTTCCCTCGATCGGTGGCTGGCGGACGCTTCGCCCAAGCGAACGCACTGCATCTTCGAGCACCAGTATACGACCCATCTTCTGCGTCGGTACAGGCAAACTTTGCATAACTTCGTGTGCTCGAAAATCATCGAGTGTGGACCACGGCCGTCCCTCGTATTCCGCGCAAAAAGCCTCGGCGGCGGCGAGCAGGTGCGGGCACCCCCAGGCACGAAAACGCAGTGTCGCAATCAGGTCATTCTTGCGGCTTGCGGCAAGCGCCACGCGAACGCCCTGGTCCTCGACGAGCACCGGTATTGCGCCTTCGATATCGCCTGCGTGCGCCGGGTTTGCGAACAGCTGCCGGACTCGATCGCTGTACGGATCGCCGTTCACGCGGCGTGTCCGGGGGCGAGCTCGCGCAGCCGGCTCACGGCGCTTCGATATCGTTCGGCAGCAAAATCGACATCGTGCGCGGTGGTTGGTCGTCCGAAACTGAATCGAATCGCGCTCTGTGCGAGCCGGTCGCTGCGGCCTAGCGCACGCAGCACGTACGACGGCTCCTGGTTGGTCGAGTTGCACGCCGAACCCGTGGCAACGCACAGTGGCTCCAGCGCCAGCAACAAACTCTCGCCCTCCACATCGTCGATACTGACGTTCAGGTGACCCGGAAAGGAAGACGCTGCATCACCATTTCGCAGGATGCCGGGGACATCGCGAATGCCCTCCCACATGCGTTCGCGCAGCGCATGCAAATGGCCGAGGCTGGCCGTCATTTCCTCGCGGGCTATTTCCGCGGCTCGACCGATACCGGCGATCAGCTGCGCCGGCAGGGTTCCGGGCCTCAGACCGCGTTGCTGGCCGCCACCGAAAATCAGCGGCTCGACATGGCAACCCGGGCGATCTGCGATATACAACGCACCGATACCCTTGGGCCCGTAAAACTTGTGCGCCGTCATCGACATGAGATCGACCGGCAAAGCCGCGAGGTCGAGCGGCAGCTTGCCGACCGATTGCGCCGCGTCGACATGCAACAAGACATCCCTGCCCCGGCAAATTTCGCCGATGCCCTCGATGTCCTGGATGACGCCGGTCTCGTTGTTGACGTGCATGATCGACACGAGCTGGGTGTCGTCGCGGATGGCGTCTTGCAGTTCCGCGAGATCGAGGACACCGTTCTGCAGAGGATTCAACCAGGTCACGTCGAAACCCTGCTTCGCAAGCGCATGGAACACATCGGTGACGGCCTTGTGCTCGGTTGACATCGTCACCAGGTGCTTGCCCCGGTCGGCGCGGAAACGCGCTGCCCCCGCAATCGCGAGGTTATCGGACTCGGTCGCACCCGAGGTCCAGACCAGGTCACGCGAACGACAGTTAAGCAGTGCCGCCAGTTGTCTGCCGGCCCGCTCGATATGCTCGCGACTGCGGCGC
>DAOWGY010000115.1 GCA_030641695.1 Gammaproteobacteria bacterium | reverse complement strand
CGGACAACAAGCAAATCGTAATGTCTTTTTTTGACGCTGGAAATCGCGGCGACTTTGATGCGTGCTTCGATCTGATTGCTGACGATATTACGTGGACAAATATTGGCTCCACGAATCTATCGGGCACATATCGTGGCAAAACAGAGCTGATGGTCAAACTCCTCGGACCTCTTTTCGGTCAGCTCAAGGCTGGAATTTCGTCCTCTATTGACAAGCTCCTCGGTGAGGATGACTACGTGGTTGCCTTGACGTCCGGTACAGCGGAAACGACGGACGGGCGTTCTTACAACAATCGATATTGCCAGGTCATCCGGATTCGTGATGGCAAGTTCATGGAAGTCACGGAATACTTCGATACCGAGCTAGCCGGTTCAATATTCGGCTCTCGCGCAGAATAGCGCATGAGAATTATCTGGAAGACTGGTCGATTCGCTTTCTTCACTATCACGCTGCTGGTGTCTCCCCCGGCATTGCCGGATGAAGCGGATGTTGTGAGTGTCGACGCGATTTGTCACAGTGACTCAACATGTGACTTCAACGTCACTGTCCAGCATGCCGACGACGGCTGGGATCACTTCGCCAACAGGTGGGAAGTAAGAACAGTCGATGGCAAGCGCCTGGCTATTCGCGAACTCGCCCACCCGCATGTGAAGGAACAGCCGTTCACACGATCGTTGGAGAACGTTCGAATTCCGGACGGCGTAACCGAAGTCATAGTTCGAGCACGCGATTCTGTCCACGGTTACGGCGGAAAAGAGGTCACGGTTCAACTGCGTATGCGCGGTAGCGGGCCAACAAAATCCCGTGATCTCGACTACCCTGCCGACGTGGAGGATGACAGATGAACCGGGACTCAATGGTGACGCGTCCATGATTTCATCCGAACAACGGCGCATGTGGATCGAAGCGCTGAACGCTCACACTACCGACCAGGAACGATTGTTTAGCCTCGTTGCCAGCCTGGCGAACCTGCTCGACAGGGATCTCGTTGTTGAGACCATGGAGTCCGTCCTTGGCATCGAGGCGGTCTACGAGGATGATTGCGTCATTTTCGACGATCTCGCCATCCGGTTCGGCAGCGATGATCGTGTCAAGAGCATCTTCAGGACGATTGATGGCTCCACGAAAGCTGACCGACAGACCGATCGCGGAGACTAAGTCACCGGACTGAGACCAATGAGGCACCCATGTCCGAACTTCCAGGGTAATTCATTCACGTCGTTCGGCGTGCAACGCTACTTTCATCTTTACTGGATTCCGACGATTCCAACCAGGAAGCACGTAGGTGTCGAATGCTCTAACTGCAAGCACAAGCTCACCGACGACGAGATCCCTTCGCACATGATCGATGAAATAAAGTCATCAGTGTTCTCGACCGGCGCTACCTTGCCAATGTACTCCGGTCTCGTGATCATCGCGGCGCTCGTCGGCTTCATTTTCTACTCGATCGAACAGGACGAGATTCAGGCGGCGGCCTACATCGAACAGCCGGCCGTGAGCGACTACTATGTTGTTGATTATACTAAGATATTTGAAGATGCCGATGCGGTCTGGTGATGAATTATGAGCGAGTTTCTCGACGCTGCCATTGCAGAGGCGCGCAAGGGACTCGGGTCGGGCGGCATTCCCATCGGTGCAGTTCTCGTCCTTGACGGTCAGATCGTCGGCCGTGGACACAATCGGCGGGTGCAAAACGGCAGCGCCATACTGCATGCAGAAATGGACTGTCTCGAGAATGCCGGACGTCTGAAGGCGACGGATTATGAACGCTCAGTACTCTACTCGACGCTATCGCCCTGCGACATGTGCAGCGGTGCCGTGCTGCTTTACAAGATTCCGCGAATCGTCGTCGGTGAAAACCGGACGTTTCAGGGACCCGAAGACTACCTGCGCTCGCGCGGCATCAAACTCGACATCGTCGACAGTGACGAGTGCGTGCAGTTGATGACGGCTTTCATCAACGACAACCCCGAGCTCTGGAATGAGGATATCGGAGAATAGAGTGATGGCTGAAATCTCAATCGGTGGAAGTTGCTTGTGCGGCCACGTTCGATTCGAGCTATCGAGCGCACCTCTTTTTGCCTGCCACTGTCATTGCCAGAGTTGTCAGCGTGCGTCCGGCGCACCGTTCGTAACCTGGGCCACATTTGCGCGTGACGGCTTCGACATCAGGACGGGTACGATTACTGAGCACCAGTCATCCGACGGCGTGCAGCGTGGACATTGCGCCATCTGTGGCACGACGCTGACCTATGCACAGGACCGGCGTCCGGGCGAGATCGACATTGCCGTAACCAGTCTGGATGAACCGTCGTTGATACAGCCGCAGGCTCATATCTGGGTCGAAGACAAGGCCGCGTGGCTGACCATCAATGATGGCCTGCCTCAATACAGGACGACGGTTACTGCAGGTGATTGATAAGAAAGGGGTCTGAGCCGATTCCTAGCGTTTCATGGCCTCGAAGAACTTCGCGTTGGTCTTGGTGTCCTGCAGCTTGTTGAGCAGGAACTCGACCGCCGCGAGTTCGTCCATGGGGTGCAGCACCTTGCGCAATATCCACAACTTTTGCAGCTCGTCAGGATCCGTCAGGTACTCTTCCTTACGCGTACCGGAACGATTGATGTTGATCGCCGGGAACACGCGCTTCTCGGAAATGCGGCGATCCAGGTGGATCTCCATGTTGCCGGTGCCCTTGAACTCCTCGTAAATCACCTCGTCCATCTTCGAACCCGTGTCCACGAGTGCCGTGGCAATGATCGTGAGGCTGCCACCTTCCTCGATATTGCGAGCTGCACCAAAGAAACGTTTCGGCCGATGCAATGCATTGGCGTCGACACCGCCCGTGAGCACCTTGCCTGAAGACGGTACGACCGTGTTATAGGCACGCGCGAGGCGAGTAATGGAGTCAAGCAGGATGACGACGTCGCGCTTGTGCTCGACAAGGCGTTTTGCCTTCTCGATGACCATATCGGCCACCTGCACATGACGGCTGGCCGGCTCATCGAATGTCGACGAAACAACTTCACCGCGGACGGTACGCTCCATCTCCGTTACCTCTTCCGGACGCTCGTCGATGAGCAATACCATCAGATCGACGTCCGGCGAATTCGCCACTATCGCCGATGCAATGTTCTGCAATAGCATCGTCTTGCCGGCTTTCGGCGGAGACACGACCAGACCACGCTGGCCTTTCCCGATCGGCGCAACCATGTCGATGATGCGGGCCGTCAAGTCCTCGGTACTGCCGTTGCCCTGCTCGAGCTTCAGACGCTCTTTCGGGAACAGCGGTGTGAGGTTTTCAAATAAAACCTTGCTGCGCGCATTCTCGGGCGCATCGAAGTTGATCTGCCCGACCTTTAGTAACGCGAAGTAACGCTCGCCGTCCTTCGGCGGGCGAATCAGGCCGGATACCGTATCACCGGTTCGCAATGCAAAGCGGCGAATCTGGCTCGGGCTGACGTATATATCGTCGGGGCCGGCAAGATACGAGCTGTCGGCCGAGCGCAGGAAGCCAAAGCCGTCCTGCAATATCTCGAGGACGCCCTCGCCGTAGATATGCTCGCCCAGCTGCGCATGCGCCTTCAGGATCGAGAAAATAATGTCCTGCTTGCGCGACCGCGCCAGATTCTCGAGCCCGAGCTTCTCACCCAGCTCGACGAGTTCTGCAGCCGGACGCATCTTGAGCTCGGACAGGTTCATCGTGTCCTTGGTCTGCTCGAGCTGATCAGGCGGAATTACTTCCAGGCTTCCCTCATCGTCCGGATATTCCGTCTGCGGTGGACGCCTACGGCGGCGACGATTCTGACTGCCTTTGCTTTTGTTGCCAGACTGTTTTGGCCGGCTTTTCGTTGAGTTACCCAAGTACCCTCTCACAGATTACTGTCCAGAAATTCGGTTAGTTGCGATTTCGACATTGCTCCCAGTTTCTGCGCGTGAACCGCGCCATCCTTGAACAGCATCAATGTCGGAATGCTGCGAATGCCGAACTTTTGGGGCGTGTTCGGATTTTCATCGATATTGAGTTTGACGACCGCCAGCTTGTCCGCGTATTCGTCGGCCGCTTCATGAAGCAACGGCGCTATCATTTTGCAGGGACCGCACCATTCAGCCCAGAAATCCAGCAGGACCGGTTTTTCGGATTGCAGCACGTCCGTGTCAAAATTACTGTCATTGGTGTGCACGATGTTGTCGCTCACCGGCTACTTCCTCCACTCGAAGATTTGAATTCAGTTGGCTTTGGCAGGCTCGTTATCAGCTCCCCCGATAAACAAGCTCTGAAAAATGGATGACGCTGCCTAAACAATCAGGCAAACTATCGCAGTTTTGTCGCCGACTATTTCCGGCTTCTTTCTGGAATCGATGATTGCGAAAACGGCGGGTGCGACGGTTGTCGCGTCGAATTAACGCCAATTTGACCGCTTCGCGAGCCATATTGCAAGCCTTTCACGCACATTTTCTGATCTAAATCCTATGAGTCAAAACCATCTGAGCGACCTCAGATTCGACGCTCTGCTGATCCACGAGCGTGTACAGGCCGGCATCCGCGATGCCGGCTTCGAGTTTTGCACGCCTATCCAGGCGAGCACTCTGCCGATCGCCCTGCTGGGCCACGACGTCGCCGGGCAAGCCCAGACGGGCACCGGCAAGACGGCGGCCTTTTTGATCGCGACGTATCAGCGCTTGCTGTCCTCTCAGCCTGCCGAGGGCGAAAAAAAGCAGCCGCGCGCATTCATGCTCGCGCCAACGCGCGAACTCGCCGTGCAGATCGCAAAGGATGCCGAACTGCTCGGCAAGCACACCGGCTTCAAGGTCGGACTCGCCTACGGCGGCACTGATTATGAAAAGCAGCGCCGCATAATCGAGGATGGCATTGACATTCTGATTGGCACGCCCGGTCGCATCATCGACTATTTCAAACAGGGCGTATTCAAGCTCGACCGGGTCGAAGTGGCCGTGCTCGATGAGGCTGATCGCATGTTCGATCTTGGCTTCATCAAGGACATTCGCTACTTGCTGAGAAGACTGCCGCTGCCCGAAAAACGGCTGAACATGCTGTTTTCGGCAACCTTGTCGCATCGCGTCATGGAACTCGCCTATGAGCACATGAACGAACCCGACCTCATTCGCATCGAGCCTGACAAGGTCACGGCCGATAAGGTTCGCCAGGCGATCTTTTTTCCGTCGAACGAGGACAAGATGCCGCTTTTGATCGGCCTCATTCGCGAGATGGGTCAGGGTCGCATCATGGTATTCGTCAATATGAAGCGCGAGGCCGAGCGCGTGCAGGACTACCTGCAGGCTAATGGCATCGAAGCCAGCGCCATATCCGGCGATGTGCCGCAGAAGAAGCGTCTACGCATGCTGATGCAATTTCAGGCGGGCGAACTACCCGTGTTAATCGGCACGGACGTCGCTTCTCGCGGACTGCACATTCCCGACGTGCAATACGTCATCAATTATGACCTGCCACAGGACGCGGAAGATTACGTGCATCGCATCGGCCGCACCGCGCGTCTGGGCGCGTCCGGGGACGCCATCAGTTTCGGCTGTGAAACCTACGCGATTTCACTGCCCGACATCGAGGACTTCATCGGTCACAAGCTGCCGGTGGCCAAATATGACGTTTCGCTACTGCCCAAACTCGTGAGGCCCAAGCCACGTCCGCGCCGCAAGCCGCAACAACGACGCGGAAGCGGCAAGCGACCACCCCGGCGCTACAATAAGTAGGGTCGAACCGCACTTTTCGCCGCGATCCGGGAAAAGTCCCGGATCGCGGCGAAAAGTG
>DAOWGY010000217.1 GCA_030641695.1 Gammaproteobacteria bacterium | reverse complement strand
GTAGATCTGACGGCCACGGCAGACGCAGTAGACGTATCGTTGGAGCGCTTCTCGAAGCGCGATTGGGCTCAACCTAAGTCGCGCTTCGAGCAGCGCTCCAACAGTCACGCCACCAGCAATGCTACGAACTCGTCAACCGCGGTCGCGGCTAGCGCCTCCCGATCCGCGCACAAGGCGTCGAGTTGCGACCATTGACCCTCGGCGAGCTTCGGCGAAACGCTGTCAACGAACTTCTGCTTCAGGACCGAAATACCTTCTTCGCGCCGCTCGCGATGACCGATCGGGAAATTCACTTCGATACGATCCGTGCTCGAGCCGTCTTTGAAAAACACCTGTATGGCATTGCCGATGTAGCGCTTGTCGGGATCAAAGTAGTCTTTCGTGAATTGCTCGTTTTCCTCAACTTCCATCTTGTCACGCAACGCATCGACGCGCGGGTCTCCTGCAATGCCATCTTCGTAGTCAGCCGCTGTCAGGTGGCCAAAGATCATCGGAATTGCCACCATGTACTGAATACAGTGATCGCGATCGGCCGGATTGTCGAGTGGCCCGGTCTTGTCGATGATGCGCGCGCCGGCTTCCTGCGTCTCAATGACGATCCTGTCGATGTCGTCGATGCGATCCTTCACTGTTTCGTGCAGGGTCATGCCCGCCTCGACTGCCGTCTGCGCGTGAAACTCGGCCGGGTAGGAGATTTTGAATAACACGTTCTCCATGACGTAACTGCCGTACGGACGCTGGAAGCGGAACGCGTTACCTTTGAAAAGCACGTCGTAGTAACCCCAGACCTTCGCGGACAAGGCGGACGGATACCCCATCTCACCGGTCATCGCAATCAGTGCAAGTCGTACTGCGCGGCTGGTTGCATCGCCAGCGGCCCAGCTTTTTCGCGAGCCCGTGTTCGGTGCGTGCCGGTAAGTGCGCAGCGCCCCACCGTCAATCCACGCATGCGACAGCGCATTCAGTACCTGCTCGCGGTCACCACCCAGCATGCGCGTGACTACGGCCGTGGATGCAACGCGCACCAGCAACACATGGTCGAGCCCAACCCGGTTATAGCTGTTCTCGAGCGCGAGCACGCCCTGGATCTCGTGCGCTTTGATCATTGCCGTCAGCACGTCCTGCATCGTCATCGGCGCCTGGCCGGCCGCACGATTCTGGCGACTCAGGTAATCCGCGACGGCGAGAATACCGCCGAGATTGTCCGACGGATGGCCCCACTCGGCCGCGAGCCAGGTGTCGTTGAAGTCCAGCCAGCGAATCATCGTACCGATGTTGAACGCGGCCATGACGGGCTCGAGCTCATATGAAGTGCCGGGCACGCGGGCTCCGCCCGATAGCGTAGCACCGGGTACGACCGGGCCAAGCAGCTTTGTGCAGGCCGGGTAATCGAGCGCCTGAAAGCCACAGGCGAGCGTATCCATCAGGCAGTAGTGCGCGGTCTCGAACGCGACATCGCTGTCGATCTCTGCATCGCAAACATAGTCGGCGATGTCCGCCAGTTCCTTGTCCCAGTCAGGGCGTTTCGCTGAGCGAATTCCAATGTCTGACATTGTTTGCTGTTCCCTTCGGGCTTATCGATCTTCGATCGCGATCCATTCCTGCAGAGACGGCCCGACGTACTCGGCAGCGGGTCGAATCAGTTTGTTGTCGGCACGCTGCTCCATGATGTGAGCGGCCCAGCCCGTGATCCGCGCGCACACAAAGATCGGCGTGAACAGGTAAGTCGGGATGCCCATGAAGTGATAGACGCTTGCCGCGAAAAAGTCGGTGTTCGCGAACAGCTTCTTCTCGTCCCACATGACCTTTTCGATCGCCTCGGATACCGGGTACACGACCGTGTTTCCGACATCGTCGGCGAGGGCCTTCGACATCCTTTTGTTGACTGAGTTACGCGGATCCGAAGTCGTGTAGACACGATGCCCGAAGCCCATGATCAGAGCCTTGCTGGCAAGCTTCTCGTGGATGCCCTCGATCGCAGCCTCGGGCGTGTCGTAGAGAGAGATCAGCTCCATCGCCGCTTCGTTTGCGCCGCCGTGCAGTTTCCCGCGCAGCGCGCCAATGGCGCCCGTCACCGCGGAATGCGTGTCCGGCAAGGTGCCGGTGATGACTCGTGCCGCAAATGTCGATGCGTTGAATTCGTGCTCGGCGTAAAGAATCAGCGTCGTGTCGAGCGACTTGCGATGCAGTTCGCTGGGCTTTTTGTCATGCAACATGTGCAAAAAATGCCCGGCAATGCTGTCGTCGTCGGTTTCGGTATCGATACGCACGCCGTCCGCGTGGGAGCAGTGCCAGTAGAGCAGCATGGACGGCATGCAGGCGAGCAGTCGATCGGCAACTTTGGACTGGTTCGAAAAGTCGCCCTCAGGCTCGATGTTCCCCAGGAACGATACGCCCGTGCGCAGCACGTCCATGGGGTGCGCATCGGCCGGCACCATCTCGAGGACGGTTTTCAGCGCGTCGGGCAGGCCGCGGTTCGCTTTGATGGTCTCGATGTACGCATCGAGCTCCGCCTGGTTCGGCAGCTTGCCATGCAACAACAGGTACGCAACTTCCTCGAAGC
>DAOWGY010000067.1 GCA_030641695.1 Gammaproteobacteria bacterium | reverse complement strand
GGTACTACTGGCCCTGACGGTCGTCATTTGAACAAATTCACAGGCAGTACGCTGGCGTGGCCACTGCGCTTGCGCCGTCGCATGCGGGAATGAAGTTCGTCGCGGCGATTTTCGAGCCATTGCTCGCGGCTTACCCGGACCGATCGGCCGTGCTCGGCGCGCATGCCCTTGCGATAGTCACAGAAGTCCTGGTAGGCCTCGATTTCATGCTTCAACTCGCGAACGATCAATTCGATCATGATCGCGTCATCCAGAAATCCGAGCCCGGGAATATGATCGGGGATCAGGTCCTCAGGCTCAGCAAAATAGGCGAGGGCGTTCAAAACGCGGCTTGCTTCCCGGGGCGGCAGGCGCCAATCGACGTCAGACAGCATATCGATCAACAACCGGAGCTTTTGCAGACGCTCCATGATGAAGGCCGGTGCACCTGTTGGGCCGACGGCGGTGAGCAGGTCCTCCGCGGCCGCAACGATGTCCTCAGGCGCGATGCGGGCGGCAGCAGACCTGGTTTCCTGCATGATCAGCCGGAAATGTTTCAGATCATCGTCGTCGAGGTCGAAGGTAACCCGCAGACCCATCGCTGTACTCCAAATGTGCCAAGGCAGCGCAGACTACCATGCGAGTATGACGGGTCAACAAGGGATCTGGTACCGCTATCTCACTGACTGCGAATTCATTTGCGGAAGCGCTGGTTCCAGTTCTTCGAGCGGTCGAATTCGCCGGAGTTGTAGGGGTCGATGCCGTCTTCCTCACCGGAATCGACCAGCGTGTCGTCGACGATCTTCAGCGTTTCGTGGGTACCGGTATCTTCGCGAATGTACTTATTGCGAACCAGTACATTTTTGCCCGGGCCGCGACTTTCGACATGTCCATGGAAATGGGGATCGTGATGCACGGATGTGGCCCCGGGGTTCCATTGTTCAGGATGTGCGGCTGCCGTTTTCACGGCGGCATGCGCGCTTGCGCGGCGACGATGTTGTGTCGCCGTTTTCCGTTGTGGTGCAGAGTCGCCTTTGAACCAGTTGATCAAGCGTCTGAGCATTGAGCGTAATACCGTCCCGATTCCAGATTGCCAATGATGCCCCGTCGCACGAATATAGGCCTGGCGGCAAGGTGGAATGCGGCTTATTAACATAAGTCGCCCGCATCTGCTCTTGTGAACCGATTCTGCGGCGACGTAATGTGAACCGGATCACAATCTGCTCGATCGGACCGGATTCAGGATAGTGGCGTATTCGGTCTCGCCGTCAGTCGCCAACCCAAAGCCATTAGCCGCAAAGTTTGCCAGCCGAGATACGGTGACAGCACCAGGAACCATGCGACCGTGTCGCCGGCGCGAATCCTGCCGCTCAGCGTCGCGAAGAATTGTCCGTACCCCTGACCGCCATAGTCGCCGAAAATATTCTGGCCGACACTGTAGATGGCGATGGGTAACAAAACGAGACCGACAAACAGCAGCCCGATGAAGAGTCCTGCCTCCTTGCGCACCGCTTTAATTATCGCGTCTCGCTTGTCGCTCATTTCTTCATCCGTTCGCTCAGGCGCGTATCGTTGCCCAGCACCTGTTGCAGGTCAACCCTGGAGGGAAATCGCGGAGACGTGATTTTTCGAGCTAGCGCTGGTCGGCGACGGCTGATTGCTGCGGCTTCTTGCGGCGCCGCAGGACGAGCACGCCAAGATGCAGGCAGGCAGCAGAGAACAACAGGTAATGCGGCAGAACCCAGAACCACTCGCTGATATACAGGGTTGCGAAAAACGCAGCGAAGCCGGCGGTCAGGTAGAAGTAGGGTAGTGCGTCGTAGAGAACCTTGGGTAGCCAGACCTTGCGTGACACCATCGACCCGGTGTTGCGAGTGACCTGCTGTGTTTCGGTCAGGATGACCGGTTTTGGTGCTGCGTCACTCAGCATTGATGTGCTTCCTGATCCCTGGAAAGGAAGCTCAGCCTACTCCTGGCATGGGCGAATGTCCGTGACTGCCCTCACAGATCAGATTGCAGGCTGATCAATAATGTCAGGTGTCTCGCTTGGTTCGTTCCTCATAACGAAATTCAGCCGTGCCTATTGTCACGATGTCCCCGCTTGCAAGGAAATACTCCGTTACGCGATTCGAGTTGACATAAACTCCGTTCTTGCTGCCCCAATCTATGACTCGTGTGGTATCGCCTTCGGTTACCACGACGGCATGACGCCTGCTGATGTAGGGCACAGGAATCTGAATATCGTTTTGCTGTGTCCGACCGATCGTCAAGCGGTCCTTGAACAGCGGGAAGCGCAATTCCTGATTATCGATTGTGCCTATGAGTACGCGGCTAATGCGTTCCCGGTCGACGCTTCGCGGTTCGCTATTTCGCTGCGAAAGGTGATTGTCGATTTCATGGATAACCGCTTCGAGTTCGCTGGGTGGGTCAGTTTCGCCAGTCTTGCTGGAGAGCTCCTCTAACAGGCGGTTGATTGCCTCGCTCTTGGTAGCAAGTTCACCTTCATGATGTGCCAGGATTTCATTAAGCCGTATGACTTCGTGATCGAGGTCCGCGACTCGCGACTGGTTCTGGCTTTCGGTCTCAGTCAGCATTCGCTCCAGTTCGACTTTGAACCCACGAGTGTCGACAAGATCCGAAGCGAGCTGCTCGTTGATCAACTCATGTTGTGAGACGGTCTCCGCGGCTTCGCCCAGCTCGAATCGCAAGGTGCGAATCTCTTGTTCGTGTTCCTTGCGGATAGAGTCGAGTCGCCCGCTTAGGTCCCGGTTTGAATGGTTGGTCTCACGAAGCGCCGACGTGAGGGATTCGATCTGCTCCGCGAGCTGGCGAGTCTGTGTCCCACGGGCCTTGACCTCTGCCTCCAGCCCAAGACGCCTTGAGCGCAGCCGTTCAATGTCGAATTGCAGCCGGTCGATCGTCTCAGTCCGCGATCGCAGGTCTGTCTTCAGATCCTCGATCGCGGTGTCCTGATCGTCGTCGCTTGAGCCAAAGGGACCAAAGTCGAACGTAGTGGTGCCGGACTCGGCTATGCCATCGCCCTGTTCATCAGCTGCGTTGCGCCATGTAGGCGCCTCCAGTTCTGCGGTTCGATCAACGTCGTCAGAGACTAATTCTTTTATGTTTTTGTTCTCATTAGCCATGCACGCATATTAGCACGAGGAAGCGCGACAATGGCCTAACAGAATTAGCGGATTACGTTAAGTCGATGCTCAATCGCACGGCACGGTGCGACCGTCGGCCCATTCTCGCAAGGCCGAGACACGCTCTTGCATGACAACAGACAGTGGTTTTGTCTGCTCGATCTCTGTGAGGATATGCGCGGAGCCAAGCGGCGCTCGCATCGCATGTGCGGCATACAAGCCGGAGACGACCGCCTGTTCTATTTCAGCACCGGAGAATCCATCCATTGCTGTCGCCAATGCTTCTATGTCGAAGTTGCCCAAACGTTGTTCACGGTTCGTCAGATGAATTGCGAGTATCGAGGCACGGACCTTCAGGTCGGGGAGGTCGACGAAAAAAATCTCGTCGAACCGACCTTTGCGTACGAGTTCCGGGGGAAGGGCGTAGATGTCGTTGGCAGTGGCAACAATGAAAACGGGTGAGGTTTTCTCCGCCATCCAGGTAAGAAAGGTGCCGAGTACCCGCTGCGTCGTCCCGGTTTCACCGCCACGACCGGCGATGCCCTTTTCGATTTCATCGATCCACAATACGCACGGAGACATTACGTCGGCGGTCTTCAGCGACTCTCGCAGTTTGCGCTCGGTCTCGCCATGGTATTTGTCGTACAGCGCGCCGAAGTCGAGGCGCAAAAGCGGCGCGCCGAAAATGCCGGCAGTCGCTTTGGCGGCGAGACTCTTCCCACAACCCTGAATTCCGATGAGGAGAATGCCTTTCGGGGGGTCGAGGTGTGCGGCGTCTTTGTCGCGCCGAAACGCGGACTTGCGTTGCGACAGCCAGGTCTTCAGTCTCGTCAACCCACCGACGTCGCTGAACCGTGCGGTATCGTATTCGAACTGCAGCGCGCCGCCGCGGTTCAGCAATTCATACTTGGCCTGCATGACGCCGGGCAAGTCACTCCTGGTGATCGCGCCGTCGACGTAGATGGCGTTGCGCGCCAATCGTTCCGTGTCGCTATAGGTAAGCCCGGCCAGGTTTTGCACCAGGAGCTCATACGCCCTGGGGTCTACCTGAACCTTGGCGCCGGAATTCTCGCGAGAGTATTCATCGGCAACGCCTTCGATAATGCGCTTGCGCTCCTGTTCGCTTGGCAAGGCCATGTCGACGCGGGCACTGAACGCTTCCAGTTCGTGAGGCAGTGTCACCCTGTGGCTGATCAGCACGAGTTGTCGCGCGACTTTTCGATAGTGGATGCAAATGTCCTTGATTAGCCTGACATGCACCGGGTCGTCGAGGAACGGGTGGAAATCGAGCAGTACGTAAATGCCCGCTTTGGAGACCGCGCGAATGTGCCTCAATACGTCGGCCGGCTCCGAGTTAATTAACTGCGGCGCCAGGTCGATGTCCAGGCGCTGCAAACCATCGGTAATGGTCCAACGAAACAGCGGCAGGTACTCGTTACTCGACGACTGAATCGTTATCGATTGCAGCAGCCTCAGGACCCTGGATTCATCGCGCGATTCGATTACGATAATCGGCGTACGCGAACGCAGAATAATTTCCAGGTCTTGGCGTCGATCCATCCCGATGTCTACGACTGGTTGTTGGCAGGGGCCATCTTACGGCAACCCGGTAGCTTGTCGATGTGTAGTGCGTTCGGATTTTCGCCGATGAGGTTTTTCGAGAGTGTGTCGAGCAGGTCGACGTCAATTTCGGTTCTTGCGGCGAGTAGCCCGGTGACCAGGTCATCGAGATCGTGTTCACCATTCGATTTTTGCCGTAGTTCCTCGTCGAGCTCGATAAATATCGCGACGGCACGAGCGGTCGTTGCCCCGCTCGACCGGCCACCGCACAGACGGGTGGAAGACTGCGACCATTCCTGCTGTGCGCGCCTTGCACGCTCGTGCCCTGACCTCGAGAGCGTGCCGCTGCGGTGCAACAGCTCCAGGCTGAAATATTCAGCCAGCCCTTCGATGATCCAGTCGCTGCCGTCCACGGCGTTCAGTCCGAGTGCAACATGCATGACTTCGTGCAATAGCGTACTCGTGCCGTTTTCGCTGATCAAAGGTCGTTGTGCGTGAATGTACAGCGATTCCGGAGCGGACAAACCACCACGCCACATCGGATCGCCGGCACTGACGATGGTCAATCTTGCCGGCAATTCGGGCACGATGCGTGCAAGCTCCGGAAGTGTCCAGTTGAGCAACGCAAGCATGTCGAGACGCCTGACGGCGTTGTCCATCGGCGCCGCGACGGCGACGCGTATCCCCGCGATTCGATCGCGTCGGACGCCAAGTTGGCCCATGACGATCCAACCGGCCGGCTGGCTGAAGCGCCTGTGCGCATGATCGACCGGAAAAGCGCCGTCCTGTTCCGCGTACTGGGTGACGACCGACCATTCGGGCGGCAATTCGAATGCGAGACTGGTGGTGCTTGTCGCTCCCTTCAGCGTGCGTGTGGCCGCTCGCGGAATAATGTCTTCAGCACGAAACAGGCCCCAGCGCGCTCCGAGCCAGGCGTCATAGCCGTCGCCATTGCGCTGACTGGCGACCTTGACTCGCCAGCGCAAGGTGCCGCCATTGTCGGGAGGCAACCAGCGCAGGACGTCCTGGTCCCGAATCAATTTGCCGTCGCCTTCGAATCCGTCGAAGCGCGGGTCCCTTGTGCTGAATCGCACTTCGCGCAACAGGTGCCTCGTCTGGCGCAAATCCAGTTGCACGGCAATGTGGCCGTTTTTTGGATCGGGTCTGACGCTGTACGCGGTTTCGTACTCCCTGCTGTCGTCCGCGGCTGCCGTCTCGGTCGCCGAGCCACCACAGGCGACGACCAGAGACACCGCTACAAAAGACAGCCACCGTCGCAGGCCGTTGATTGGCCGGCGCAACCGTGCTTTTGCAGAAAAACTTCGGCCTGAGATACAGTTCATACGTTATCGGAGCTCCCGGGCGTATCCTCGCTGGTAACGCCGATCTGAGTGTTGACTATGATATCCCAGTCCGACCGCATGGCCAGCCGTCTGGCGTTCGCCATCATCTTTGCCGCCAGCCTGTCAGCCTGTTCCGGGCAGCCTGCGGTCGAATCACGGCCGGCAAGTACGGCTACGGTCACGCAATCCCCGACTTCGGTGGCGGAACAGGCCGCTTCAATCGCCCTGCGCCAGGTTGGCGTACCGTATCGCTACGGCGGCAATACGCCGAGCGGGTTCGACTGCAGCGGACTCGTGCATTACTCCTATCAACGTGCCGGCAAGGTCGTGCCAAGAACCACGACACAACTGTGGAACGCGACGTCGGCAGTCGACAACGATGATATTCGCGTCGGTGACCTGTTGTTTTTTAGATTCGACGGGAAGATGTCACACGTCGGCATGTACGTTGGTGGCAGTCGCTTCGTGCATGCGCCCTCTAGCGGCAAGACGGTGTCCGTCGAGTCGCTGTCGTCCGACTATTACCGCCAGGCGTTTATCCGGGCAGGGCGCCCGAGGTAGATCATCAGCGAACCTTCAGCCCCGTCAAACGCCGGGGTCGTCCACGATGAAGGTACGAAGTTGCTGCGCCAGACCCTTGCAAGCGGCCGCTCTGGCGCGGGCTATCAGCGGAATGGGTATAACCAGCGCCGGCAGGAACGAGGTACCACTGACATCGGCAGTTACGGTTCCGGCAGATTCGAGCCCCTTCAGGTCCCAAACCGACGCGTTGTAATCGGCGTCGTTCGTCCACCAGGCAAACCCGAAGCAACCACCGCCGCCCGGGCCTGCGGCGCAGGACAGGCTGCCACCACCGGCGACGCGGTCGGTGTCACCGTCCAGCCAGATGATGTAGCGCACATTCTGGTCTGCGATGCGCTCTGCGACACCGGGCCGCCCCATGAGCTTGGGTAGACCCTTGGTCTCGGCAGGTGCGGTTCTGGGTTCGAACCACGGGAACAGGGAATCCACGAACTGCTTGTGGGGTATGACACGCAGCCCTTTGGAGCCACGTGCCAGCGCATCCTCGATGCAATTGATGTACTTGTCCTCGGTCTCATTACCGAGGTGGTAGCTTTTTGCGAGGATCACGACCGCTTCGTCACCCTCGATACCTGTCATTCCCTCACGGGCATCCTCGATACGTGACGTAATGCAAGCACTGAGAGTCAGGCACGCAGCGCTGACAATTAGCATCCTGCCGCTGGATTGAACGCATCTACTCATCGTCTTTTCCTTCGAGGACACTGCCCGAGTGATCGTCGTCATCGGGCCCCATCGACAGTTCCGCCGGGCCGCTGACGGGTCCAGGGGGTGGCAAGACCACCTCACGTCGCTGCGGCGTTTGTGGTGCTTGCTCCTCAGCGATTGCTTCCGTCTCGGCCTCGATTTCTGCCTCGGCTTCTACCTGCGCCGCTGCCGATACCGCAACCGCGGGTCGGTCTTTCAGTGAGGAAATCGCCGTCGACTTGTCGAGATTCATGATCATCAGTGCTGCGGCATCGCGCATGGCCAGAACCGCTGCGCGCTTCAAGGGTGCCTCGCCGGTGAGGCCGGTTTGCTCACTCTTGCCATAAGCGCTGAGCGGCCAGTTTGCGAACAGGTCTCCAGCACTGTCGTAGACTTTCACGCGGTACCTGATCCACACCGCATAAGTATCGGTCTTGCTCTGGCTTGGCACCGAAAACTCGAAGGCGTCGATGCTGGGCTCGATCAATGCATCGATCGAGAGTATTCCGGCGTCGTCATCGGGACCCAGAATTGTGACTTCCTCGAACATGAATCCTAACAGTTGGGTAAACAACGCCGCGTTCGACCGGCCAAGGTCGATCGTCCAATGTTCGCGGCCGAGGACTTCGTCCTCGTGCACAAAATGTTCGAACTCTGAAGGAATTCGCAAGGCGATCGACAGCGGCATCTTGTCGATCAGCGGGGTAGGAATAGTTGGCGGGTCGAGCGTAACGTGTGAGCCGCAGCCGGTCGCCAGCACAGCTAATAGCGCTCCGCCGATGAGACTGCGTATCTTCGCTCTCAAAATCAGTTATCCCGCTGTGGCGCCAAGCGCGTTATCTCTCTATCAGAGTTGTTTCGGGGACCAGAGTTCCGCCGAATGCCGATTTCGCTGGACTCGATCTACTGTAGTTCGATGGTCGACGCAGTGCAACACGAGCGACTTCAAGATCGACGTCGCCAAGGGTATAACAGGTGCTGCAGACGTGAATGACTCTATTGGTGTACCCGGGCATGCCCAGACCCAAAATTCTTGTTTTTCAGCACGTTCCCTACGAGCCGCTCGGAACGCTCGATCCTCTGCTCAAGGAATGCGGTTTCCGGATTCGATATGTTAACTTCGGTCGCGACCCTGATCAGCGACCGTCGCTCGACAAATACGCTGCCCTGATAGTGCTTGGCGGCCCCATGAATGCGCACGAGATCGATACGTATCCCAACCTTATTACCGAAGTAGAAGTCATACGGGAGGCCGTCGACCAGGACATGTCGGTACTCGGCATTTGCCTGGGTGCGCAACTACTCGCGAAAGCGCTCGGTGGCAGCGTTGCGCGCAACCCTGACAGGGAAATCGGCTGGTTCGACGTTGAGTTGACCGAGCACGGCAGGACGGATCCGGTCCTTGGTGGCTTCGCGCAAACGCAACGGGTCTTCCAATGGCACGAAGACGGTATTGGATTGCCGCCGGAGACGGTGCATCTGGCGTCATCGCCGGCCAGTGGGGTGCAAGCGTTTCGTTACGGCGAACATGCCTACGGGTTTCAGTTTCATCTCGAGGTCGATGCAACGCTTATCGACCGCTGGCTGACCGAGCTGGATTATCAAGTGACGCTGGATGATGAAGAGGGCCGGGTGAATCCTCAGGCGATCCGACAGCAAACCGCTGTATCGATTGACGCGTTACAGAAACTCAGCCGCGTGACGTTTTCGCGCTGGATCGACCGCTTCGAAGTAGGGCCACGGCGTCGCACGTTGCCCTCGCGCTAGTCAGAAATCACGCCACTCCAGGGGCTCTTCCTGCATCAGCGCAACTTGCTCGCGCAAAGACAGTACATGGTCTTCCCAGTAGCGATGCGAGTCGAACCATGGAAAGGCGTACTTAAACGCGGGGTCGTCCCAGCGACGGGCGAGCCACGCGGCGTAGTGCATGATTCGCAGGCTGCGTAATGCTTCAACAAGATGTAACTCGCGTGCATCGAAATGCCGAAACGCCTGGTAACCTTCGAGCAATGCGGCCAGCTGTGGCGTCTGCTCCGTCCTGTCCCCCGACATGAACATCCACAGGTCCTGAACGGCTGGTCCGCTGCGCGTGTCATCCAGGTCGACGATATGCAGAGCCTCGCTGGCAACGAGTACATTGCCGGGGTGAAAATCGCCGTGCAGACGAATGAGATCGACGCTTCCCGCTCGAGAAATGCATGCCTCGATGCCGTCGATCACGAGTTCAGCGACGCTTTCGTAGGCCGGTCGTAGCTCCGCGGAAATAAAGTCGTTGTCGAGGAGGAATTCCCTGGACGCGACGGCATAGCTGTCGACGTCGATGCCTGGCCTGAACTCGAAATCCGCGGTTTCGCCGACGAGATGAATGCGCGCCACGAAACGGCCGAGTTGCTTGAGCAATTCGTAATTGTCGAGGTCCGGTGCACGCCCTCCGCGGCAGGGATAAACCGCCACTCGAAAATTGCCGACTTTGTGCAGCGTACTGCCGGTGATTTTCAGCGGCGCTACAACCGGTATCTCTTGCTCGTCGAGTTCGGCGGCAAAACTGTGTTCCTCGAATATCTCTTCGTCCGTCCAGCGGTTGGGCCGATAGAATTTTGCAACGATCGCATCAGCGTCGTCGATTCCGACCTGGTACACCCGATTCTCGTAGCTGTTGAGTGCCAGCAACCGGCCATTGCAGGCGAAGCCGAGACCTTCGAGCGCTTCGAGAAAGTCCTGCGGCTGCAGTTCGGCGTAGGCCAGGGAAGTACTGTTGCGGTTCATCGCGCGGATGATACGCTACGCGGCTTCGTGATGATGGATTCGAGAGTTCGAAAAATGATGAAAGTGACGCCGACCTTTGCACGCGCTCCCTGGGCATCCATGACCGTGCTGGTGCTGATTGCTGCCTGCGACTCCGGAGCCGACAACCTGGATCGCGCTGCATTCGAGGCTGCGGTCCTGGAGTGGCGCGAGGAGCGTCTTGCGAATCTGATGGCGCCGACGGGTTTTTTGAGTCTCGCGGGCCTCTACTGGCTTAGCGAGGAGTCGACAAGCTTCGGTTCTGCCGCGGACAATGATGTTGTCTTTGCGGAGAAAGCCGCACCTCATATCGGTGAATTTCGACTGACCGCAGATGGCGTTGTGATGGTGGCTGATCCGGACGTCGATGTGCGTTTCGAAGATGAGGTCGTACAGACGCTCCTTATCGCAGACGACACGACAGAAAATCCTGTCATGATCACGCACGGCACGCTTGCATGGACTGTGGTACAGCGAGATGGCCGTTTTGCAGTCAGGCTGCGCGATTTCGAACACCCGGTACTCGAGTCGTTTGCGCCGCTCGAATACTTTCCGATTGACCCGAAATGGCAGGTCAACGGGACGCTGAAGCGTTACTCATCGCCGCAGGTCACCGCGGTCGATACGGTCATCGAGGGAGTGGGCTGGAATCCGGAATCGCCCGGGGTTGTCGTTTTCGAAATGGACGGTGACGTCTTCGAACTCGAAGCGTATGCATCGGGCGAGCGGCTTTTTTTCGTGTTTGGTGACCGCACAAACGGTTCGGAGACCTATCCGGCCGGCCGCTTCCTGTACGCGGCCATGCCGGGTGAAGACGGCCAGACCGTGCTCGATTTCAATCGGGCTTACAGCCCGCCTTGCGCATTCAATGACTTCTCGACCTGTCCTGTCGCATCACCGCGAAATCGTCTGCCCACTGTCGTCGCCGCGGGCGAGCTTTTCAATCGTGACGCTCACGTGGAGTCTGTCGAGAGCCACTAGTCGAGAATGTCGAAGCCGAGTCCCGCGTTCGCTCGCAATCGCTCCAGCAGTGGCTCAGCCATCGCGGCGGCAGGCGTCAGGATGCCGCCGCCGCTGTCGACGTCGTCCATAGCCAGACAGACGGCGCACTCAGCCAGCATCTTGCTGGTGGAGCCATAGCCCGGGTCGCGGTCACCCTTGATCTTCGCTTTCAGAATCGTGCCGTCCGCGAGGCGGCCGATTTGCATCAGTTTGAAGAATCCTGTCTCGCGCGCCGTGCGATCGGGTCCCGTGCCTGGTTTGGGGAGCACGAAGCGCTCGAGAAGCTTGCGACTCCAATCGAAAGAAGCGGCACTGACAAGGCCCACGAGGCCCGCCGTTATCGCGGCCGCCCTGATCCAGCCTGCGGGCCCGCCACCAGTCTGAATAGCTTCGTGGTAGCGAAATTCGCGGCCCCAGGGGTGCCCAAGCAGCGCATGGGTCCGCCTCACGACCCTTGTATTGACTGACGCCATGACAAATGGCGCCGTCCACGTCTGCGCGTCCGGGTTGAAACGCACGCCACGCTGATCGCCGGCATCTGCGCCTGTCTGGTCGCCCGCGGGATTCAGGCTGTAAGGCCTGGCAAGGACTCGCGCGACGCTGCGGTCGGCCCGCGCCTCGCGCATCACGTTCATCATGCTTGCCATCGTACCGCCGCTGGCGCCGCCTCTGATGGCCCTTACGAGCAAGGTGATGGAATCGCAATGCATGCCGTGACGTTGCAGCGCCTCACGCTGCAAAAACCAGGCACCAATGTCCATCGGTACCGAATCGAAACCGCAACAGTGCACGATGCGTGCGCCACTTTGATGCGCCGTTTCTTCATGAAGATCGATCATGCGCCGAATCCACTGCACCTCGCCGGCGAGGTCGCAATAGTGGGTGCCGTTTGCTGCGCAGGCCGCGACCAGCGCCGATCCGTAGTGCGCGTACGGCCCAACGGTTGTAACAACGACACGGGCGCGCTTCACCAGTTTTTGCATGGAAGCTTCGTCCAGGCTGTCGGCAACGAGGCTCGCAAGCGTGTCGGCACCTGCGCCCAGGGATTCGCGTAGCGCTGCAAGTTTGCCTTCATTGCGGGCCGCCACAGCCCATCGCAATTCGCCGTCGACGCCGTAGCGGGCGAGGAGGTACTCGGCAACCAGTGCCCCGGTAAAGCCGGTAGCGCCAAGTACGATGATGTCGAATTCGCGGCTACTCACGGTCGTGCTCCCAGTGTCCGGGCCATCAACGCCACCTCCTTATTGCCATTGTCGAGAGTCTGTGACCCGACCTGCCGAAAGCCGAAATTTTCGTGGAAGCGCATCGATGAGTCATTGGGCGGACGAATATTGACCTCGCAGGTCATGACAGTAACGTCCGCGGGCAGTTGTTCTTCGAAGTCTCTGTACAGTCGGGTTGCCAGGCCATGGCGTCGCGCACTCCCGGCAACCGCAATTCTGTCGATATAGCCGAAGTCTGCGTAGGTGTCGCAGAACCATTGATAGTTCGGGCTCGCATAGTCCGTCCCCGGCCGCATGCCGATCAGGAATGCCGCCAGATCCTGGCCGCGGAGCGCGATGCGAAAAAAAGCCGCGTGTTCTGCAAACCAGTGCATCTGCTCGATACCGACACTGTTCACTGCCGGCACAACGGCCTCATTCAGGCGCAACACGGCCTCGAGGTCGGTGTCCTCGAGGTCGCGCAATTCAAAGGGATTTGCCTGTTCGGCTTCCATGTTCATTTTGCGTATACTGCGTGACAGGCGGCATTCGATCCAGTCGACACCAATGAGACCGCCACACCTCGCTACTTTTCTCACCCGGCGTCGGACTGCCGCCTCGAACCGCCGTGGTTCGATTTTGCTTTGGTCTGATCAGGAAGACTCGAAATGTTAACGATTGCTAACCGTAAGTGGCTCTTTTCATTCGCTGCCTTTATGTTGCTGGCTGCCTGCAGCAAGACTGCGGAGGAGCCCGAAAGCGTGTCCCCGTTGAGCGATACGGCCGGGCTGCTGCGCTATGTTCCCGCTGACACGCCGTACCTGTTTGCCGCCCTGGCGCCAGCGCCGGACGACTTCATGGACAAGATGGAGCCGAAGATCGACCAGCTTCTCACGACGTATCGAGCGATCCTTCAGGAGATCGTCAAGAGCGAGTCGCAGGACGTAGCGGAAGAGAATCGCGATCCGGAGCGCGAGGCCCGGATCGAAGGCGTCGTCGAGGAACTGACGACATTGTTATCGGTAGATGGCCTGCGCAGTGTGGGCCTAACGCGTGATTCCACGACGGTGTTGTACGGCAATGGACTGTTGCCCGTGCTGCGCATCAGCCTGAGTGACACTGCGTTGCTCGATGACGCGATATCCCGCATCGAAAGCAGGGCGGGGTACGAATTGCCGGTTGGAGACATTGCGGGTAAGGCTTATCGCTACGTTGACGCTGACAAAGTGCGCGTAATTGTCGCGACGCTCGACAGCCAGTTGGTCGTAACCGTTATGCCGGCAGGTTTCGACGACGCACGACTTCAGCAACTGCTCGGCCTGACGTTGCCAGGCAAGAACCTCGCGGAATCGGGGATCCTGCAAGCCATCGCCGAGGAATACGATTACCAGCCGGAGTACATCGGCTTCATCAGCACGGAACGACTCGTCGACACATTTCTCGATGAACCGACGGGACTGAATACGGAACTGCTTGCGCTCCTGAATTACGACGCCAGCGTGCTGAGCGATGTCTGCAAGGCTGAATTCCGCTCAATGGCGGCCGTCATGCCACGCGTTATAACGGGCTACGAGGAGATCACCGTTGACCGTATCAAGTCATCGCTCGTCATCGAGTTGCGGCAAGACATCGCAACGGGACTTGCGACAATTCCGGCGGCGGTGCCCGGGCTCGGAACGATCTACGACGGGTTGTTGTCGTTCGGGATGAGTATGAATCTGAAGGCGGCCAGAGAGTTTTACGAGGCACGCCTGGACGCTCTTGAGGCAGAGCCTTACGAGTGTGAGCAGCTGGCCGATTTCCAGCAAGGCATTGCCGCCGGCCGCGCGGCGCTCAACCAGCCGCTGCCACCCATCGTCTATGACTTCCGCGGATTTCTTGCCGTCGTCAAGGATTTACAGGGCTTCGATATCCATCGCAAAGCGCCACCCGAGTTGATCGATGCGAGCTTCCTGCTGGCGATCGACAACGCGCCTGCGCTACTTGCGTTGGGTCAAATGGCGAGTCCGGAACTGGCCGCAATGACGATTGAGCCAAATGGCGAACCACAGAAAATCGAGCTCCCGGTCGCACAGGCGGGAATCGACAGCGCGTGGATCGCACTGACCGATACGTCGCTCGCCGTGTCCCTGGGCGAAGACGGTGAGACTGCTCTGCCTGTCCTGTTGCGTTCAGAGAGCGCCTCACCGCCACCGTTTGTCAGCGTCGGCCTCGATGCCGCGCGCTACTATGCGATGCTTGGCGAAGCCCTGGCGCAGAGCGAGGACGAGGAACTGAGCGAAGAATTGCAGGCTGCCATTGCCGAGTTGCTGGTGGCAGCGGGCGATTTTTACAGTCGACTGGCAGTCGATGTCAGATTTACCGCCCGCGGCATTGAAATGGACGTCGACATGATGCTTGCTGAATAGACTCGATTATCACCAATGTACATTCAAGGAGACTCCGTGACACGATTCGTCAGTGCACTAATATTTATCGCATTCCCCCTTACCGCACTCGCGGATGATATCGATTTTGAGGCAGTAAGCAGTCTCAAAGTCGATCTCCAGCAGGTTGTAGAACTCGGCACCGTCTCGGCCGTCGATGGCGTTACGTCGGCCGGGCAGCCGGATGAGGCAGCGCTTGAGGTGTTCGCCGATGCCGGCTATGCGGCAGTCATTGACCTGCGGGGTCCCGAGGAGGACCGCGGATATGACCAGGAGACTGTAATCGAAGAACTCGGCATGCACTACGTATTGCTACCGATCGTAGGGCCGGATGCCGTCAACTTCGAAAACGCCGCCAAACTCGATGAACTGCTTGCTCAATTCGATGCGCCGGTGCTGGTGCACTGCAAAAGCGCAAATCGAGTGGGGGGGCTAATGGCGTTGCGTGCGAGCCTGAACGGAGCTGACGTCGAGGAAGCGATCGAACATGGCAAGGATGCCGGTCTGACGAGGCTCGAGCCAGACGTTCGCGAGCGTCTAACAGAAGGGACCGAGTAGGCGGTAATGCTGCTACGCGCCGATTTCGATCAACGCGTTTGTGTAACTCCCGAGCAGTACCAGTGGGTCTCCGCCCCGGCGGCTGGCGTGGAGCGCATGATGCTCGATCGTATGGGTGACGAACTGGCACGCGCCACATCGATAGTTCGCTATGCACCAAACAGCCGGTTTCCCGCACACGAGCACGGTGGTGGTGAGGAAATCCTGGTCCTCGAGGGCGAATTTGCCGACGAGCATGGCAGCTATCCGGCTGGCAGCTACCTGAGGAACCCGATAGGAACTCGACACAGTCCCAGCGTTGGTCCGGCTGGTGCGACCATATTCGTCAAATTGCACCAGTTCGATGCCACCGATGATCGGCATCTCGCAATCGACACAAATTGCGGTGATTGGCAGCCGTCCAAAGTCAACGGCGTAGAAGCGATGCCTCTTCATCAGCATGGCGACGAACAGGTAGCGCTAATACGCTTCGAACCCGATACGACCTATCCGTCACACGTGCATCATGGCGGTGAAGAAGTCTTCGTGCTCGACGGCTGCATCCGCGATGCCGATGGCGAATACCCGGCAGGTAGCTGGATTCGTTATCCGGACGGCAGCGAGCATGAAGTAGTGAGCTCGTCTGCAGGCGCGCTGTTGTATGTGAAAATCGGGCACCTGGCAGGCGCCAAAAAATGACAGGCTGCCGTAAGGCAGCCTGTCGTCGTTGGTGGAGGTGGTGGGAATCGAACCCACGTCCGCAAGCCCTACGCTACGAGCTCTACATGCTTATTCCGTCTTTAGTCTCACTGCGGGCTACCCGACGGGCAGGGAAAACTCACAGCCAGTTCAGTAAGGATTTAACGGGTTGAGCCCTGAACGTGCCCTCACCGCGGTCCTATGTCGGTGACTCCTGTGATCCGGACGCATAGGCACGATCCGGGCAGAAGGCTTCAAACTGGTTTTTAAGCAGCTAAAGCGTAGTTGTCGTCGTTGGCAACTATAAGTTTTACAGTTGGATTTACGAGGTACTCTGTCCCTCGGCATGCACTCGGAGTTTCGCGACCCGCGTAGAAGCCAAGTCACCCCCGTACCCACCTAGTGTATGGGTTGCCGACGGTATTACAACGGCTGAGTTGGCAGTATGGGCAAGAACAATACTAGAAATGGATTTAAAATAGTCTGATAACAAGTTGATAAAATTAATGTTTTAAGATTCTAGCCCTTTGTCTCTCCCAGTCACGGTCCTTGCTCGAAGCTCGCTTGTCGTGCTGTTTTTTGCCACGCGCGAGTCC
>DAOWGY010000124.1 GCA_030641695.1 Gammaproteobacteria bacterium | reverse complement strand
GTTACCGCCTCAACTGCCTCGTCGAATGAGCGGTCGACGAGCTTGCCGAAGCCGAAGTTCGTGTCCATCAAAGATTCTCCTCAGTGTTTTCTGCGCCGGCAGGGGCACAGAAAATGTCGTGCAATACGTTGATAACGCGATCGGCGGGCCCTTCGCAGAGCGAGTAGTGGATGACCTGCGACTCGCGCCGTGTCGTTACCAGACCCTCGCGACGTAACCGCGCAAGTTGTTGCGATAGTGCCGACTGGCTTAGCGGGATGATCTCGTTGAGCTCTGAAACCGAGTGCTCACCGGCTGCGAGTGCGCACAGGATCATGAGCCGGCTCTCGTTGCCGAATGCGCGCATCAGGGTAGCGGCGTCCGCTGCGTGGGTCTGCATCTGGTGCAGCGGTTCGTCACTGATCTGCTGATTATCCATGGGCGTCCGAGTCCCTCAATTCCACCGACCTGGTCTGTCGAATAATACATTAGTGTATGTTAATTTAGCAACGACTAATTTATTGGACTGCGAGCGTATTAGACTCCGCAGATGGCGAAAATCCCGTTTCTGGTTTTGTTGTGCTGCTGCTGCGGCAGCGTGCTTGGTGACGATGCCATGACGATTACCTCGGTATCGTCGTTACCACCGCTGCCCGTTGCCGTGACCAACAACGCCGTTGCGGCCCTCAAAGTGGGGCGCCGTGAATACGTCGTGAGCTTCAACGGCCTCGGCGAAAACAAAAATCACGCAGACACGCTTGCTACGACCTTCGTTTTCGACTCGAGGTCAAAACGATGGAAAGAGGCCGAGCCCGTGCCTGGTGGTGCCGGCAGGCTTGCGTCAGTCGCGGCTGCTGCCGATGGGCTCATATTCGTATTCGGCGGCTACACGGTTGCCGAGGACGGAGCGGAGGTATCCACGCCCTGGACACATGCCTTCGATCCGCGCACACGCGAATTTGACGAGCGCGCTGTGATGCCGGTTCCCGTCGACGACGCCGTCGCCGTAACTTACGCGGATCGTTACATCTACCTGATCAGCGGCTGGCACGATCTCGGCAACGTCAACCTGGTACAGCGCTACGATACGAAAACGGATGCCTGGGTACAGGCGACGCCGACGCCCGGCCCCGGCGTCTTCGGGCATGCCGGTGGAATAGTTGGTAACACGATCGTTTATTGCGACGGCGTCGCAATCGAAGCGCACAGCGATCGCCGTCGAGACTTCGTGGCCGTGCCGGATTGCTTGCTTGGCCTCATCGACAACGACGATAGCCGCCGCATTGATTGGCGCACCATCAAGTTCCATCCCGGACTGCCGCGATATCGAATGGCCGCGGCCGGAATCCCGGCGGCAAATGTCGTGCTGTTTATCGGCGGCAGCGAAAACCCTTATAACTTCAATGGCGTTGGCTACAACGGCGAGCCGTCGCAGCCGGCGCCGGGCGCGCTGCTATTCGATATCGACGAGCAGGACTGGCAAGTCGTCGCGATTGATGGCGAAGCGACCATGGATCATCGCGGACTCGTCCCGTTCGCAGGCAAGTGGCTCACTGTAGGTGGTATGGCGGCGGACCAGCGAGTCACCGATCGCGTGCTTTCTTATAAGCTGAAGTAAAAAAAGGCGGGCCAAAAGGCCCGCCGAGCGGCCAATATTGCTATCAACCTTAGGGGGAATCTTCATGTGTCGGCGCGGCTGCTGATTTCACCGACTCGCTCCACATAGTTACCAGCCCGCTTCTCCAGTTCGGAGACCATCAGCACCAGTTCACGTGTTTCGCGCTCATTCAGTTGTAATGGCAGGTCGCATTGACGACGCGTTGCGTTTTCATGGAATGAATACATGAGCGCTCTTACCGCGTTCGCCATGTCCTGAGCGATCTCGGCATCATCCATTAGGAAACCCATGATGATCCTGGAAATCTGCGCGTCGACATGTGCCCGGTCGTAGCGGGCCCGGATCGTGACCCAGACGAGGTCGAGTTGATCGTCCGAGTGCGCGAGCGCATCGGCGAATAGTTTCGGTGCGATGTCGGCGACCTTACGATGCAGTTCGCCCGAGATGCCGGGCTCGTCGAACAGACGCCGTAACGACGGAACCGGAGACGATTCCCTGACGAGGTAGATGCCGGTTTCTGCTTCCGTGTCGATCTCGCGAATCAGATTCTGATAGCAGTACTCGACAGGGTCGTCAGACTCCAGCGCCAGTTCGATCTTTGCCAGGTTCTCCATCGTGACCTTGCGCTGCGTCCAGCGGTCGACGTTGCTCAGCAAACCGTCTTTCGAGCTGAATGCCTCGTAGAGGCACCGGGAAACGTCGGCGTGGATCGCCTCCGACAGCGAGTAACGATTGGGCTTTTTGGGAACCAGGCTCAACATGTCCATCTCCAGTGAAATCTGGCGTCCACTGTAGAGCTGTCGATGGCCGCGATCTGGTCATTCCAGGTCAGGGCGTGTGCAATAGACCCCAAGCTGCGAAACGGCTTGTACCGCACGCGGGATTCGGGTTCACTATGCGGAGCCATGCTCTACGAACCCACGACACTGGCAACCGTCGCCCGGTTGATCGGGGAGACGCTCGAAAAAGATTACGGCATCGATCCGGCGCCGGCGTTTGCTCAGGCCAGTATCGACACGAACAAATTCCACAGGCCCGGATCGCGAATCCCACTGTCGAAGATGACCAAACTATGGGATACGTGCGTCTTTATCACGCACGACCTGCAGTTCGGAATGAAGGCCGGAGCTCGGGCCGAGCCCAGTGATTACTATGTGCTCGGTCATGCCTGGCTGGCCAGTGCGACATTACTGGGCGGGCTGCAGCGGCTCTGTCGCTATGCTCATGTGCTTTCGACGGCGATAGCACATGTCGAGGTTCGGATCGAGGACGGCATGGTTCTATTCGTCGAATCGCCTCAGGATCCGACTATCGTGGTGCACCGAACGGCTGATGAAGCGGGCATCGTTGCATTTTTCGGGCTCTGCGAACGCATCAAGCGCCAACCCGTGCGGCCGCTGAAGGTTGAACTCGCTTTCCCACCCGAGACCTCACGAGATTACCTTGACGAATTTCTGCAATGTCCGGTGACCTACGGCAACAGCGAAGAAAAATTCTATTTTTCAAAAGAGGAATTCGAGGAGCTGTTGCCCGGGTCCATTCCTGACGTACTTGACTCCACATCGCGAATAGCGGAGCGATACCTGGAGTCGCTCGACAAGAGCAAGGTCGCGAGTGAAGTACGACAGCTGCTGGTCCAGATGTTGCCCTCCGGAAAGGCGGATCAGGATACTGTGGCCAACCGCTTGTATCGCAGCACGAGTACTCTGCAGCGGCAGCTGACGGCCGAGGGCACCAACTATCGTGACATTCTCGAGTCGACGCGCCGCAACCTTGCCGAGCACTATCTGAAGGACGGCGCTTATTCGCAGGCGGAAATCGCTTTCATGATCGGTTTTTCGGACCAGAGCAACTTCGCCCGGGCGTTCAAGCGCTGGACGGGCGTGAGTCCGGGGCAATTCCAGAAGGCGGCCTAGCCGCTGACTAGCCGGCCAGCACTGACTCGCGGATCTGGTCGATTTGCGGTTTGGTCGCACGCGGCTGCTTGCCGAGGCAGTGCTTGTCGCGCGGACAGCTTGAGCTTCGCGGGCAAATAATCGTCGCGTCTTTCTCTGCGCCGTCGATGATCCAGCCGATGTTCAGAATCCTGCCGATGCTGTCGAGCTGGCGACGCGCCTCTGCCGGGATCGGGCCGGAACCGCCATTCGCGTTGCAGCTGGATTCGATCATGTTTATCGTCTCCTGCGCCTCGAATCCCTGCGATTGCAAAGCCGGCGCGAGGTCAACGCCAGTGCACAGGACGTGCCGGTTGCCCGCCGCATCCCTGCTACGAATCGACTGACAACAATACAGGCGCTTGTCATCGCCGACGCGTAGCACAGAGATCTGTGACGAGGGCTTGTTCGAGCGCGTATTGAGCATGCGAAACACGGCCCAGTGCTGGCACGGATCCGAGATCATCGTCATGTTGCCCCAGGGCAGGGGGATGCCGTTGCCACGGTAGACGGCGCGCAGATTACCCGGCGGATAGGCGTCGAAGTAATGCCAGTGCGGATAGGGCGATACGCTCGGCATGCGGCGCATGACGAGAGTTGTCGTAAGGTCGACCTTGTCTCCCGAGTCGATCGCGTAGGCATTGCGGGCGAGGAATTGCCGGAACGGTGTCTTGGGCGCGAGGAGTGCCGCCGCGAAGTAACTGCATTCGAAATCGCGCCAGGCGTACAGAATGTCCTTGGCGTCCATGCTTCGGGACCCGGCGTCGATACGACGGACCGAGGTCTTGCCGCCAGACACTTGTGGCGCGCGCGCGCCATCGCCGTCATGCAGTACCTTGTGAGCGATGTGATTCGCGAGATCGAATTTCAGTCTTGCCGGCGTTTTCTCGAGGGCACGATTGAGGTAGACGCGATTGGGCGCGTCGTAAAAAGAACGTACCAGCGCTTTCAGCGGCAGGTCGTCACCCAGGTCCATGAACGGCGCCTTGTCGAACCACTGGATCTCGAGGCCAATGCGCTGCGCGATGTCGAAAACCTGCTCGACGGAAATCGGAAACTGTTTGTTGCCGACGCTCTCGGCCGCGCGCTCAATGTCAGGGAAGCGATTCTGGCTCGACTCCTGGTGCGCGCGAATGAGCAGATGGGCGAACTGCCGACCGGTCGTTCCGGTCTGGCTCAGCAACTCCGGAATCGCAATCTGCAAGAGGCTCTCCGAGAACAGAAAACCCGGTTCCAGCGGCATGCCGCTCATGGGCGCCGCTGGCGCCGTGTCGATGGCCGTGTCGTCAAGGGACTCGTCAAAGAACCAGCGCACGTCCTTCTGGAATATCTCGGCGAAGATCTGAATGAGTCGCTCGGATGGCACGCGCTTGCCGTTCTCGATCATCGACAGGTAGGACACGGAAGGTCCGGCCTCCGGGTCGATCTGCACGCAGCGCACCGAGAGGTCTTCGAGCGTAAGATTATTGCGCTTCCTGAGCGAGCGAATCTTGGTGCCCAGGAAATGGGCGCGGCGCTTAAGGCTTTGTTTCGTAATCATATGTTAAGTTGTTGTGAAATTGACATTGTGAAATTTTTTCTGTGAAATTTCATATAATAGATGCGTACTATAACGCTCGAGCAAGGAGCTTTCACGCGTTTTTAGATAGGACACGAGGCGAGGTGATCGTCATGACACGACAAGAGCAGATCAAAAAACTGGATTCCGACTGGGCGGATAGCCCGCGCTGGAAGGGCATCACGCGCAATTACAGTGCTGAAGACGTCGTGAAACTGCGCGGCACCGTGCAGGTGGAGCATACGTTGGCACGCCTGGGCAGCGAGAAACTCTGGCGCCTTATCAACCAGGAAGATCCGCTCTGTGCGCTCGGCGCATTGACCGGCAACCAGGCAATTCAGGAAGTTCAGGCGGGCCTCAAGGCCATCTATTGCTCCGGCTGGCAAGTCGCCGGTGACGGCAACAGCGCCGGTGAGATGTACCCGGACCAGAGCCTGTACCCGGTGGATTCCGTGCCGAAGATGATCGAGCGCATCAACAATGCGTTCCTCCGCACCGATGAGATCCACGCGTTGAACGGCGACGACAGCATCGACTGGTTCGCGCCGATCATCGCAGACGCCGAAGCTGGTTTCGGCGGCAACCTCAATGCATTCGAGCTGATGAAAAGCATGATTCGAGCGGGCGCCGCCGGCGTGCACTTCGAGGACCAACTCTCATCTGCGAAGAAGTGCGGTCACATGGGCGGTAAGGTGCTCGTGCCGACAAACGAAGCGATTGCGAAACTCAACGCGGCACGACTGGCCGCAGATGTCTCTGGTGTCCCGACGGTGCTTATCGCGCGCACGGATGCCGATGCTGCGAACCTCATTACTTCCGATTCGGACGAACGCGATCGCGAGTTCATCACCGGTGAGCGAACTCCCGAGGGTTTCTACAGGACCAGGGCCGGCTTCGATCAGGCGATCGCGCGCGGTCTTGCCTACGCGCCCTATACGGACATGATCTGGTGTGAGACGTCCAAGCCGGACCTCGAGCAGGCACGACAATTCGCCGAGGCGATTCACGCCGTTTACCCGGATCAGCTGCTTGCTTACAACTGCTCGCCGTCATTCAACTGGCAGGCGAATCTCGATGACGAGACCATGAAAATCTTCCGCGAGGAACTGGGCAAGATGGGTTATAAATTCCAGTTCATCACGCTGGCCGGATGGCATGTGCTGAACTCGAGCATGTTCCGCCTGAGTCGTGCCTACAAGTCGGAAGGCATGTATGCTTATTCGCTGCTGCAACAGCGTGAATTCGCAGACGAACAGCACGGTTTCCGTGCAGCCAAGCATCAGTCATTCGTAGGTGCGGGCTATTTCGACGCCGTGCAAAATACGATCATGAACGGCCTTTCGTCGACAACGGCGCTTGCTGGCAGTACCGAGGAAGAACAGTTCGTCGCGTGATCCGTTGGAGCGTTTCTCGAAGCGCGAAGTAGGAGCGCTTCTCGAAGCGCGAATAAGTCCCGGCGGAATCGCGCTTCGAGAAGCGCTCCAACAGAGGCACCATGAACCACTTTGAAAAAGGCCGGAAGGTCGTTGGCAAGGTCAGCGTTGACCGGGCCTTTTTCGACTTCGTTGAAGAGGAATTGCTGCCGGCGATCGAATTCGACCCGGACAGGTTCTGGTCGGGCTTCGAAGCGTTAATCGACGAATTGACGCCCGTCAATCGTCAGCTTCTGCATACCCGCGACCTCATGCAGCAGAGAATCGACGATTGGCACGGGTCGCAACTCGACGAGGCATTCGACCACACGGAGTACGTCCAATTTCTGAAGTCGATCGGCTATCTCCTCGAGCCCGGCGAGCCATTCCGCATAACGACCGACAATGTCGATCCCGAGATCGCCGAAATCGCGGGGCCACAGCTCGTCGTTCCCGTCAGCAACGCACGCTTCGCACTCAATGCGGCGAACGCACGTTGGGGCAGCCTCTACGACGCCCTGTACGGCACCGATGTCATCAGCGAGGAAAACGGCCAGGAGCGTGGCGGCGCTTATAACCCGAAACGCGGCGCGGCTGTCATTCGCTATGCACAGGACTTTCTCGACCGCGCAATACCGCTCGATGGCGCGAGCCATGCGGATGTGTCGGCGTACAAGGTCGCCGATGGCGTGATCACGGCGGTCGTCAACGACGCAGTAGTCGGGTTGCAGGAGCCGGCGGCATTTCGCGGGCATGCGCATGATGGTGACGCCGTTTCGTACCTTTTCTCGCACAACGGCTTGCACATCGAGATACGGAGCGATCCGACGCACGCCATTGGCAAAGACGCGACGGCAAATGTCGCGGACGTGATTCTGGAGTCGGCGATTACGACCATCCAGGACTGCGAGGACTCGGTCGCCGCCGTTGATGCCGAAGACAAAGTCGTTGTGTATCGCAACTGGTTAGGGTTGATGCAGGGCAGGCTGGAAGCGACGTTCGCCAAAGGTGGCGGGGACCTGACGCGCCGTCTGAATCCCGATCGAGAGTACACGGGCGTGGACGGAGAGCGCGTCGTCCTGACCGGGCGCAGCTTGCTCCTGGTGCGCAATGTCGGGCACTTGATGACGAGCGATGTAATTCTCGACAAAGATCGCAAGAAAGTCTTCGAAGGAATCCTGGATGCCGTTGTTACGACGGCGTGCGCTCTGACAAATCGCAAATTGACCGATGCGTTGCCGAACAGCCGGTACGGCAGTATCTACATCGTCAAGCCGAAGATGCACGGTCCCGACGAGGTGAAGTTCACGGACACGCTTTTCACCCGGGTCGAGCAACTCTTCGACCTGGAGCCGAATACGCTCAAGGTCGGGGTCATGGACGAGGAGCGTCGCACGACAATCAATCTCGCCGAGTGCATACGCGCGGTCAAAGACCGCCTGGTGTTCATCAATACCGGATTTCTCGATCGTACCGGCGACGAGATACATACGAGCATGCATGCAGGGGCAATGAAGCCCAAGGAAGCGATCAAGCACGAGCCATGGATTAGCGCCTATGAAGACTGGAACGTCGACGTCGGTATTCAATGCGGACTACCGGGCAGGGCGCAAATCGGCAAAGGCATGTGGCCGAAGCCCGACGAGATGAAGCAGATGATGGACACCAAGCAGGCGCACCCTGAAGCGGGCGCAAATTGCGCCTGGGTGCCATCGCCGACTGCGGCGACCTTGCATGTCATGCACTACCACTTCGTCAATGTACAGGCGCGTCAGTACGAACTTGCGTCTCGATCGATCGCAAGCCTCGATGACATCCTGACGCCGCCGTTGTTCGATCCGTCGATACTCGACGCAAAAGCCGTTCAGGACGAACTCGACAACAACGCGCAAGGAATTCTCGGTTATGTAGTGCGCTGGATCGACCAGGGCATCGGTTGCTCGAAGGTCCCGGATATCAACCACGTCGGCCTGATGGAGGACCGGGCGACGTTGCGCATCTCGAGTCAACACATGGCCAACTGGTTGACGCAAGGGGTGACGAACAAGAAACAGGTTCGTGAGACATTCAGGCGCATGGCGGCGATCGTCGACGACCAGAATGCGGGCGATCCGGCCTACCGACGCATGAGTGATGACTTCGGCGCGAGCATCGCCTTCAAGGCCGCGTGCGATCTCGTTTTCAAGGGTTGTGAGCAGCCAAACGGCTATACTGAGCCCCTGCTGCACGACTATCGAAAAAGGCTCAAGGCAAGCCGCTCGGGGTAATACTAATAAACAGAAGGTCCTTTCTCGTCGCACTGATCCTGGTTCCGGTCGTAGCGACCGGAGAGGACGTCGTGACCGTTGCGTCGGCCAGCAACTTCTCGGCAGCGGCGCACGACATCGCCGAGCAATTCACACTGAATACCGGGCATGCGGTCCGCATCACGACGGCATCCACGGGCATGCTCTATGCACAAATCACCAACGGTGCGCCCTTCGATTTGTTGCTGGCGGCCGATGCCGAGCGCCCGGCGCTCCTGGAAGAATCCGGCGCCGCAGTTTCGGGCACGCGCTTTACTTACGCGCTCGGTGAACTGATTCTCTGGTCGCGGCAGCTGGATGATTGCCGCGGCGCGCTCGACAAGCTCGAAAATCTGCGGCTGGCAATCGCGAATCCCGATACGGCACCTTACGGCGCCGCGGCAAAGGCCTTCCTGCTCAAGGCGGGACTCTGGGAGTCCGTCCGCCCGCGTCTCGTCGTCGGTGAGAACATCTCCCAGACCCTGCACTTTGTCGCGTCTGGTAACGCCGCTCTCGGTTTCATCGCCCGCTCGCAATTGCAGATTCCGTCGTTACCGCGTGCCGCGTGTTCCTGGCCGGTACCGGGATCCTGGCACGCTCCGATCGAACAACAGGCAATTCTGTTGCAACAGGGACTCGACAACGAGGCCGCAAGCCAATTTCTGCAATTCCTGCGCAGTGACGCCGGTCGTGTCATCATCGTGCGTCATGGCTATCGACTGCCGGAGTTGAGCGAGTAATGTCGTCCACGCTCGGACCTCTGTTGTTGTCGCTGCAGCTCGCGACGGTAACCACCCTGATTCTGCTTGTTCTGGGCACGCCGCTGGCCTGGTGGCTGTCGCGCAGCAATTCGCGATTCAAACCCGCGATTCAGGCGGGCGTTGCCCTGCCCATCGTTCTGCCGCCGACTGTCATGGGTTTCTATTTGCTCATCGTGCTCGGACCCTACGGCGCAATCGGTCGTTGGTGGGTCGAGGTCACCGGCGAAGCATTGACGTTCTCGTTTACAGGTCTCGTCATCGCCTCCTGTTTCTACAGCCTGCCGTTTGCCGTACAGCCCCTGCAGAGTGCCTTCGACTCGATGGGAAAACAGGAAATTGAAGCCGCGCGCACACTTGGAGCTTCAAAGTTGGACGCGTTCTTTACTATTGCCGTTCCGTTGTCTGCGCACGGATTTCTCAGTGCGACCGTTCTCGCATTCGCGCATACACTGGGCGAGTTTGGCGTTGTGCTCATGGTCGGCGGCAACATTCCCGGTGAAACGCGCGTTATCTCGATTGCAATTTACGATCACGTGGAATCACTCGACTACGCCACGACACACCAGATGTCGTTATTGCTCATCGCGTTTGCGTTCGTTGTTCTATTTTCAATGTTCATGGTCAACCGGCGGTTGGTGAAGAGATGACAGCCGATTCCAACATCGAAGCCCGGTACCGGGTGCAACGCCCGCAGTTCGAGCTTGATGTGGACGTCAGGATTCCCATGCGCGGGATCACTGGCGTATTCGGCGAGTCGGGCGCCGGCAAGACGTCGTTGTTGCGTTGCATCGCCGGACTCGAGCAGGCGACAAACAGCCGGCTCGTCGTGGACGGCGAAACCTGGCAAGACGACGACGTTGATTTCTCCCGCCCGATTCACGAGCGCGAGATCGGTTACGTGTTCCAGGAGCCGCGGTTGTTTGGCCACCTCGATGTAAGACGCAATCTCGAGTATGGCCAGCGGCGAACTCGGCGAGGCGATATCGACTTCGATGATGTGGTCGCGTTGTTGGGTCTCGAAACGCTGCTTGACCGCAACACGGATACGTTGTCGGGTGGTGAAGCACAGCGTGTCGCTATTGCGCGCGCGTTGCTACGTGCGCCCCGATTCGTGCTCATGGACGAGCCGCTGGCATCGCTCGATCGCGTACGCCGCGAGGAAATCCTGCCATTTCTCGATCGATTGCACGTGCAACTTGCAGTACCGATCATCTATGTCAGCCATAGCATCGAAGAGATCACGCGGCTCTGTGACTATCTGCTGGTCATGGACGGCGGACGACTGGTTGCGGCAGGACAGCTGCAACAGGTGCTGCTACAGGTGAGCGTACCGGCGCTCGGCGGCGAGGAAGCGGGCGCAGTAATTCATGCAAGAGCTGCCAAAAACGATACTGATTACGACCTGACACAAGTGGAATTCGACGGCGGCGAGATATGGATTTCGGGTCAGCACGAAGCGGGCGTCGAACTCAGGCTGCGCATTCGCGCCAACGACGTCAGCCTGTGTCGCGAAGTGCCGAAGGCAACGACGATTCTCAACATCTTGCCTGCGACAATCGAGGCGATCGAGCCGGACGGCGGGTCGTCCGAACTCGTTCACCTGGCAATAGGAAACGAGCGCATCCTCGCCCGCGTAACGCGACGATCACGAACGCAACTCGGCCTGCAGCCCGGTGACCAGGTGCTGGCGCAAATCAAGTCGGTTGCCGTAAGGAATGCACCGGCGGCGCGACGGTAACTACAGTACAGGTGCCGCCAGACGTGCGAGGCGTACGGCGACCTTGAACAAATACGGTTTCGACGCGTACTCATCCGCTTGCATCATTCGGGAGTTTGCGAAGTCGTCTTCGAACATTCGTCGCACGTTCTGCGCAAATTCAGGCTCTGCGACGACCACGGTAATTTCGAAGTTCAACCGGAATGAGCGATTGTCGAAATTTGCTGTACCGACCGTGGCAAAATTGTCGTCGATGAGCATCGCCTTTTCATGCAGAAAACCGGCCTGGTATCGATAGAACTTGACTCCCGTCGAGCTGACTTCATCAAAGTACGAGTAGGCCGCGAGTTTGACCAGGCGATTGTCGGACACTTCAGGAATCAGGATTCGAACGTCCACGCCGCGGAGCGCGGCGAGTTGTAATGATTGCACGATCGCATCGTCGGGCACAAAATACGGGCTTGCGATCCAGAGGCGGCGCGTCGCCGCATTAATCGCCTGTGTGTACATCAACGAAGCGGTTTCCACATCGTCGGCGGGACCGCTGGCGATCACCAGCACATGTGCAGCGCCGCTGCGATTCTCTGCCGGTGTCCAGGTCAGGTCGAGTAGAGTTTCGTCCGCAGCCCAGCGCCAGTCTTCGACGAACGCGATCTGCGCACCCAGAACGGCCGGACCCTCGAGCCGCATGTGAGTATCGCGCCAGTGGCCGACGGTCTCGCTCCTGCCCAGGTACTCATCGCCGACATTATGGCCGCCGATCCAGGCTTTGTAGCCGTCGACGACGACGGTCTTGCGGTGGTTGCGAAAATTCAGCTGAAAACGATTGCCCGAGCCTTTACGACTGTGGAATGGCAGGACTTGTGCGCCGGCACTTCGCAGATCGGCAATGTAGGAGTTCGGCAATCCGAGGCTGCCGATCTCGTCGTACAGAAAATAGACCTGAACACCTCTCTCCTCCGCAGCGATGAGTCGTGCCTTCAGTTCCCCGCCGATATCATCGGCCTTCACGATGTAGAACTGCACCAGCACATAGCGCTCTGCTGAGTCGATTCCTGCAAAGATACTGTTGAACGTGTCCTCGCCGTCAATCAGCAATTCGACATCGTTACCACCCGTAAATGGCAGGCGTGCCAGGCGTTCGGTACCGCGAATCGCCGTATTGCCCCATTCGGTTTGCGCAATGAGACGCTCGACGCCGCTTTTGGCCAGCTGCGATAGTTCGTCCAGCTGATCCAGGTCGATGCGTCGTGCAAGTACGTAACCCTGAAACTTGTTGCGGCCGAATATCCAGTAAGCAGGCACGCTGACCACCGGTATCGTTACTAGTGACACGACCCACGCGATCGACCCCTGCGGAGTCCTGACATTCATGACAGCATGAATCGCGCTGAGAATGCCGAGGATCTCGAACAGCAGGACAATGATCACAGTCACAGTCTTTTTCCGCCGTCTCAGCGCTTTGACGTGCTTAAAGTAATCAGCCATACGGAGCCTTTGTCACGGATATCGTTCTGCAATCGTTGCGGATAACTCGTGACGGAATTCGTCCAGGTGCGAAGATCCACCTGCGGTGTCGGATATCGCTCGAGTGGCGCAAAGTCTTCGCGCCACTTTTCGATCCGAACATCATTCCAGAGAGTGGTGTCGAGCAGGCGCGTGATGCGAGGAATGTCGCCAGTGATGAACATCTCGTGGCCGTGCAAATGAATCGGTGCATCGAAATAAATGCTGCCACCGGGCTTCAGCACACGGTGAATCTCTCTGAGTCCTTTTTCATACCCTGTTTCCAGGTCGGGATCCGGTAACGGCTCTCCCCAGTGTTCGAGCGTTTGTATCCCGACGACGATATCGAAAGTCTCATCGTCAAACGGGATATCCGCGACGTGGCCGAAGCCCCCTTTGCCGAATTCCGCCTTGTTGGCGCGCGGCATCATCGGCTCGATCCCGGTCCAGGTGCCGCCGGCACTGGTGACCAGTTGCCGGGGTATGGAGTGTTTGCCGAAGCCGATCTCCAGCAGGTTCTTGCCATCCAGTGAGTGCAGGTTGGCCTCCTGGGCTGCCGACACACATTTGCGGATCGGACTGCCGAAGGTAATCGAGCACTCGGACTTGCGGGCATCGAATTTGCGGCACTCTCCGCATCGAATGACGTGTATCCCATCCTCGTCCTTCCAATACTGTCCTTGCCACGTCTTCGCACAGCGAGTGCTGTTCAGGCGCAGCGCATAGAGGCGCTTGCTAATGGAGTTTTTTAGACCATGCACAAAAGTATTCCCTTGTTATTTCAATAATTTACCATAATAAGCGAATGTGTTATGTCTTTTCCCCGGACGGACTATCCGCTACACTCGTCAGAACGCAGTCCATTCAAACAACAAACTATTCAGGGTTCGCGTTGTGCGCAAAAATCTGTCTTTCGTCAGGTTCATTCTGCTCCTTGCAGCGCTCGGTATCACCGCCGAGGCATGGGCAAGTGGCTGGCCGCCATTTGCGCGTCGGGATTTTATCGAGGTCGCGCGCGGCGGAGTCGCCGAGCAACTGACGACTGGTGCTGACAATGTCCTGGACAACGATTTCGATCTGGAAGACGACAGACTCACGGTCATCCTGGAAAGAGACGTCGATCACGGCATTCTGGATCTCCGCAAGGACGGTACCTTCAGATACGAGCACGATGGTGGCAAATCCAAGAATGACACCTTCAACTACCGGGCATTTGACGGCAGCAGCTTCTCACGTTCGACGCGCGTGACTATCGATATCGTGGAAGAGCCCAATTCTCCACCGTTCGTCATTCTTGACGTCGCGGATCAGGAGGCGCTCGAGGGTGCTGCCTATAAATTGCAACTGGCCGGCCATTTCGACGATCTCGACGAAGATGATGTGCTGCTGTTCAGTGCGCGCGGACTCCCGAACAGTGGTTCATTGCGGATCGACGCGTCGAGCGGCGTGCTGTCCGGTACGCCGGTCAAGTCTGACGTCAGGACGAAGCCTTATTCGGTGGAGATTATTGCCACTGACCGCGCGGGTGCATCGGCGAGTCTCAAGTTTCCTTTACTCATATTTCGTGACAACCGTGCCGACATTGCACTCGACATCAGCGTGGTTGCGAACCCGATTACCCTCGGGCAAGCGGTGCGCTGGAACATCCAGATCGAAAACAGAGGCCCCGGCGATCTGGAAAATGGACAGCTGACCGCGAACTGGGCGACCAGCGGTCCATCCTTAACGTTAACGTCACCGGTCGGTTGCCTGATGACGGGCAACGGTACCAGCGCGCCCGAGATGACGTGCGCGGTCGATTCACTCGAGGCAAGGACTACGCTCACGATTAGCGTCGAGGGTATGCAGAGCGACGACGGCGATAACTCATTGATCGGCGTATTCACCTCCGATGACCCGATCCCCGAAAATAATTCGGATCTGGCAAGCGCGCAGGTTGTCGCCGAGTTCAGCGAAGGACCGACACAATCGCTCAACGTGTCGGGTGCCGGCGTCGATGCCGGTGATCTCGACGGCGACGGCAAGATCGATCTTGTCACGACAGGCGACCAAACCCTGCTCTTTTCTAATAACGGCAACCGGGCGGTAACGACGCCCGGCAAGAGTCTGGGCTCCAACACCGGCGGTTCGGCGATCACATTGCTCGACTGGGATGGCGACGGATCTCTCGATATCGCTGTCGGCGGGCTCGTCGGAAGCACAGCCGAAGTCTTCGTCAATGACAGGAACGGCGGATTCAACAGTGCGGAGCGGCTGCAAACCAACGGCATTGGCAGCGTCAATGACATGGTTGCGGCAGATCTCAACAACAATGGCAGATCGGAACTGGTGCTGACCGGCTCCCTGGGTACGCTGATCTTGCGCAGCCGTAGCCAGGGCGGCTTCGATCTGACTTTGTTGTCCTCCGGCGCAGGGCGCGATCTGGCGGTGACTGACATCGATCAGGATGGCGATCAGGACATCATCGTTGTCCGCACGGCGGACCGGGCAGTGGACCTGCACTACAACGTTGGTGATGGCTCCAGTTTCAGTCGCACGCGGCTCAATCATGGCAGCGTGGCGACGGTGTGCGCCGCAGACCTGAACGGCGATGGAGCGCCGGACTTGATTCTCGGTATCGACGGCGACGACCTGAGCGTGCCGCAGAACATGGTGCTGTACCAGCAGGGAGGCGGTAACTTCTCCGCGGGTGGCTCGTTTGGTGCGTCCCCGGTCACGGCCTTGCTATCCGGCGATATCGACATCGATGGCTGGCC
>DAOWGY010000245.1 GCA_030641695.1 Gammaproteobacteria bacterium | reverse complement strand
GTGAATGACTACCTGCCGGCGGCGCACGCGAGTAGCGACGACAAAGTGATCAAATTCCCAGTGCAAGATTGCAGGCAACGCCAGGCGACGCATGTCCGACAGGCGCAGCCGCAATGGACGCGCCACGAGTCCAAGCGCCGCCGCTATCGTCAGGATGCTCCGCAGATTGGGAGCCCCCCCGCCGAAACGTCTGCGCAGCGCGGCAAGATCCAGCTTGTGGCCATGATGAATGGCGATCATCGTCATCGCGGCAAGACCGCACTCAGCCCGCTCCGACTGCAAAATGAGAGGCACACCCATATCAGGTATGCGACGTGTCCCCCGACACGGCGAGCAAAAGCCAGCGATTCCGCGGCCATGGTTGCCGCACCAGGTCCGCCGTGAACGACGTTCCGGGCGGCAGTGACCAGGCGCGAGCGTGCACCTCTATCGTCTCCTGGCGAAGCGCGGCTCGAACCTCGAACACCGGCCCTGCGAACGGCAGCCCCATGTCGAGTTCCTGCGCCGGCACGGCAACCGGGGAAACGGACTCCACGATCGCGGTTTGCGTACCATAGATCTGGTGCGGATACGCCTTCAGCTGCAATTCCACATGCTGACCCGGCGCGATCATTCCCGCATTGTCGGGACTCAGATAGAGGCGCGCCTCGAGGCGACTGTCCGGATCGTGCAAAGTCATGAGCACGGCGCCCGATCTGACGTCTTCGCCGACGCGGGCCGTAAGACCCGCGACAACACCTGCTTCGTGCGCAGTAATTTCGTGCGCAGATTGCAATTCGCTGACCGCGATCTCCCTCGCGATCGTCTCGCGTCGCAGATCGGCCTGGCGGCGCAGAATTTCCGGCAACACACTGTCCTGCAGCAACTGCTGCTCGATCTGCAACGACTCGTCCTGTAACGACAAGCTGCGCTGGCGGGCTGCCTGACTTGCCGCCAGCGCCCGCAGTGCAGTCGCTGCGGCTTCGTCTGCGACATGATCGGCAATCACTCGCGATGTAGCCAGCTGCTGAATGCGACCAGCACGCCCCCCGTACCGTTCAGCCTCCTGCTCACGGGCTTGTTGCTCGCTCGCGGCGGCCTCGATTCGTTCTCGCGTCAGCCGCAATCGACGGCGACTGACCTGTACGCGCGATTTGACGGCAGCGATTTCCTGCTCGAGCGTTTCGTCCAGCAATCGCATCTCACGGCGGAACGACGCGATACGCGCCGCCAGTTCGGGTTCCTTTCCGGGCGCGTGCTGGATTCCGGAAAGTCGCATCAGCACCTGGCCGCGTGCAACGACGTCGCCGTTCGCTATCCCAAGCTGTTCGACACGACCAGCCCGTGACGCGCGCACCTTCAGCAAGCCGTCTACCGGTAACAGCACGCCGACCGTTCGAACGCGATCGGGGATTTCGACGATCATCGTGACAATTAGAAGCATCGTGACCACCGCTGCCGCAACGATCACTGTCGCGACCGCCGAAGGCGGAGTCAGGACCTGCACGGGACCGAACCAGCGCTGACGCAGAGACATCGAAGCCCTTTCACGAAATAACAGCGAGACGTCGCGCGCGGACGGCGACGCGAGAATTTCAGATTGAGAGTGACGATCCGGCATCGTCATCATGCAAACACGCGCTCGCCACTGTCACGAGCTCTTATTCCGGGCGTTTCGCAAATTTTTGCGACACCTGCCCGGGTATGCGATAACCGAATCTCAAACCTACGTGAACCGGCCATGAGCAACTCCGAATACCTGGATCGAATCGCCAGCGCCCGCGTCTATGACGTCGCAGAGAAAACGCCGCTCGAACAAGCGCAGAATCTTTCAACGCGTTTAAGAAGTCGCATCTGGCTGAAGCGAGAAGACCTGCAGCCTGTTTTCTCGTTCAAATTGCGTGGCGCATACAACAAGATCGCGGCATTGTCTGACGACGCGTTGTCAGCCGGCGTCATCTGCAGCTCGGCGGGCAACCATGCGCAGGGCGTTGCCCTCGCCGCAAGCCGCCGCGGCATTCGTGCAGTAATCGTAATGCCGGTAACTACGCCATCGATCAAGGTGAATGCGGTGCGCGCGCTCGGCGGCGAAGTGGTAATGCATGGCGACGCCTATGACGACGCTTATGCGCACGCACGCTCGCTCGAACAGGAACGAGGGCTCGTGTTCATCCATCCGTTCGACGATCCCGACGTCATCGCCGGACAGGGAACAATCGCTGTCGAAATCATGCAGCAAGGAGGAGAAAACATCGACGCGATCTTTGTACCGATCGGTGGCGGCGGCCTGATCGCCGGGATCGCCGTCTATGTGAAGTCACTATTTCCAAATGTCCGGATCGTCGGCGTGGAGCCCGAGGATTGCGCGACGATGCGTGATTCGATAGCGACGGGCAAACCCGTAACTCTCGACCATGTTGGCATCTTTGCAGACGGCGTCGCGGTGCGGCGCGTTGGTGACGAGACATTCCGGCTCTGTCAGGAATACGTCGACGAGATCATCACGGTCGACACCGACCACGTTTGTGCTGCGATCCAGGACATCTTCGAGGACACGCGCTCGATAGTGGAGCCGGCGGGCGGACTCGCGATTGCCGCAGCCAAGAAATACATCGTCGAGAACAAGATCGAGAACCAGAACCTGGTCGCCATTTGCAGTGGTGCAAACGTCAATTTCGACCGGCTGCGGCACATCGCGGAACGCGCGGCAATCGGCGAAGAAAAAGAGATGCTACTCGCCGTGGAAATTCCAGAAGAACCCGGCAGTTTTCGCCGCTTTTGCGGGGCACTCGGGCGACGCGGTGTCACTGAATTCAACTATCGCTACAGCGACTCGGCAAATGCACATATTTTTGTTGGTGTCGAACTCCGGCACGGCATTGCCGAACGCAAGGAACTCGTCGCAAAATTACGAGAGGCAGGCTACCTTGTAGAGGACCTGAGTGACAACGAAATGGCAAAGCTGCACGTTCGTCACATGGTAGGCGGCCGCTCACCCGGCGTCGAAAATGAGCGTCTGTTTCGTTTCGAGTTTCCCGAGCGGCCAGGCGCGCTACTGGATTTTCTGAATGCAGTCGGCACGCGCTGGAACATCAGCTTGTTTCACTATCGCAACCACGGTTCCGATTATGGCCGCATCCTCGCCGGTATCGATGTGCCGCAGGAGGAAACTGCCGAGCTCGAAGCGCATCTCGCCGAGCTCGGTTATGCGCATTGGGAGGAGACCGACAATCCCGCGTATTCCATGTTCCTCGCCTGACTGGGTACGGAACGTACCCTGCCCCACCGGCACCAATGCCGTTACACCTGAAACTGGAGCTTCGGCATATCAGCCCGCCTTATTCCAAAAAGTTTGCAACCATTTCGCACCCCTGCGCATCGAACTGTTAACAAAGCAAGAAATTGGGGAACCCTATGAAAGTCAAAGCCATCCTGGTCTGTGTATTCACGTTCGTGCTCGCAGCAGCAGCCTTCGCCGGCGAGCAGCATCGCATGCACGTCGAAGTCGTCGTCGATGACGATGCCAGTGGCGCCCAGGTATTCCGATTCGACAGTGCCGACGCTGGATTCAACCTGCATGACATGCAGGTCGGCGAGTCACGCACAATTACGGGGGAGTCCGGCGAGACGGCGCTCGTCGTCCGTACCGAGGACGGTTTCGAATTCGACATCAACGGCAAGAGAATCAAGTTGGATAACATGGGCGACGGTGTCGACTTCACGATGGGCCATGGCGAGCACCATGCAGAGATGCTCATCAATGCCGGTGAAGACGTTCACATCGCACGCAAAGTAAAGGTGATGAAGATTGACGGCGCCAGTACCGGCAACAACGTTACGATCATCACGAATGACTCACTCGACGATGCCACGCAACAGCAGATCCGCGATGTGCTGTCGTCATCCGGCCACACAGGCGAAGTGACATTCATCGACACGAATAGTGCACATGGTGACCACGCCGCGATGGGGCGGGTGCATGTCATCAGGCAAGAGGTTGACGTAACAAACTGAAAATCCCTTATGCTGTTTGTTTCGTACTGATTGGCGGTGGCGTTTGCCACCGCCTTTTTTTTCGCCCTTCGCCTACTGCCACATTTCCCGCATGCGCGCTGCAACGTCGAGCTGTCGATCCGATGGTCGCTGCAATGACGGCGCCGATGCTTCGCTGCGCCCATGCCAGCACTGCTGCATCGTTTCGAGCAATGCTTCGGTAACGAAGCGGCTGCGGGCGCCGTACACGTGCTTATCGCCATCCCTGCGCTGCTGGGTAACGTGAAAGCGCAACGGTGCGAGCAAGGTGAGCGATTGTTTTGCGCGTGTCAGCGCAACGTACATCAGACGTCGTTCTTCCTCGATGAGCTTCGGTTTTCCTGTCGCGAATTCGGATGGGAAGTTGCCGTCAGTCACGTTGAGCACGAAAACCGCATCCCACTCCTGGCCTTTCGCGGAATGCACGGTTGAGAGAATCAGGTAATCCTCGTCTAGTAAGGGGTCGCCGGCCAAGTCACCTGCCGCACTCGGCGGATCCAGGGTCAATTCGGTCAGGAACCGTTCGCGAGTGGGATAGCGGCCGGAGATCTGCTCGAGTTGATCGATATCCGCCTCGCGCGTTTCTACGCCATCGTAAATGCGCTCGAGCTGCGGCTTGTACCATCGTCTTACAGCCGTGAGTTGCGCTTGCCAACTGCGATCGTCGATTTCCGCCGACGACACACTGTCCATGAGATCGCAGAAGCCGACCCATTCCGGCCAGGTTGCCGACGGCGGCCGGAACGACCGTAACGACGATATGCGGTAGTCAGCCGTCGCCAGGTGTTCGAAACATCGGGCCGCATTGGTCGGGCCCATACCCGGTAGCAGCTTCAGGATACGGAATGCCGCAACCTCGTTCTTCGGATTCTCGGCCCACTTCAATATCGACAGCACGTCTTTGACGTGTGCGGCCTCGAGAAATTTGAGCCCGCCGTATTTCACGTACGGAATATTGCGACGGATGAGCTCGATCTCGAGCCTGTCGCTGTGGTGCGAGCCACGAAACAGCACGGCCTGGTCCTTGAGCTGCAACCCCTCTTCGCGATTCTCGAGGATCGCCTCGGCCACGAATTCCGCCTCGGCATCGCCGTCTTCGACAGTGACGTAACGTGGCTTGCCGCCCTTCGCCTTATTTGAGTGCAAACTCTTGCGGTACTGGCGTTGGCTCGCTGCAATCAGGCAGTTTGCACTGTCGAGGATCGACTGCGACGAGCGATAGTTCTGTTGCAATGTCACGATGCGTGCCGTGGGCGTGTACTGCTGCGGGAAACCGAGGATATTGTCGACCTCGGCAGCCCGAAATGAGTAAATGGATTGCGCATCGTCACCGACGACCGTGACGCCCCTGCCGTCCGGCTTCAGCGCGCCCAGGATTTTCGCCTGCAGAAGATTGGTGTCCTGGTACTCGTCGATGAGCACGTGGTCGAACCAGGAACCGATTTCATCGGCGAATTCCTGCTCGCCAACCAGGTGACTCCAGTACAGCAGCAAATCGTCGTAATCGAGCGCCTGAGTCTGCTGCTTGCGCATGACGTAATGCTGAAACAGCTCGCGAAGTTCGTGCTCCCAGTCCGCGCACCACGGATACACCTCGTCGAGCGTGTCTTCGAGGGCGCCCTGTGAATTGACGCAGCGGGAGTAAATCGCCAGGCAAGTGTCTTTCTTCGGGAAGCGACGCGACCTCTTCGACAACGCGAGTTTGTGTCGCGCCACATCCATGAGATCGGCAGAGTCACCACGATCGAGCACCGAAAACCCGGGATCGAGCCCGAGGTTGTGGGCGAAGCGCCGCAACAGCCGATTGCCGACGGAGTGAAATGTCCCCGACCACGGCAATACGCCGGCCGGCAGCCGACTCGATTTGCCGCCGGCGAGCGCCTGGCGCACGATCGCTTCGACCCGACGCGTCATTTCGATGGCGGCACGACGGGTGAAGGTGAGCAACAGAATGCGCTCCGTGTCCACGCCTTCAATGACGAGGTGTGCGACGCGGTGCGCCAGGGTCATGGTCTTGCCGGTACCGGCACCGGCGATGACCAGCAGCGGACCCGCACTGAATGCTTGCTCGGGCTCACGCTCACCGAAGGTCGCTGCCTCGCGCTGCGCCGGATTCAGCACCCCCAGGTAGTCGAACTGGCTTTCCGCCGCCTGCACCGCCGCCTCCGGTAAAAGTCTGTATTTTTATACAGTACTGGATGCATTTACAAGGCCGGCCT
>DAOWGY010000283.1 GCA_030641695.1 Gammaproteobacteria bacterium | reverse complement strand
CGGCAACCCCGCTCGCTCTGCCAGCTGCCCAAACTCTTCGCGTCCGGCAGCCGTAACGTCGCTACCAGTTGTCGGAAGAGCAGCGAAGATTCTCTGGTCGAACTCCACCGGCAGATCGAACAACGCGCCCGAGACCAGCGATGAGAGCAGATACACCGACGGAACCTCGGGCTGACCGGCCAGCACGGCAAGCAGGCGCTGCAAATCAGCCTGACCGCCGAGAAAGATCAGCGCGTCGCTCCCACTATCGTCCAAGGCACGCGCCAGACCCACGGGATCAAATTCGCCCGCCGCATAACGCTTGACGTGCGGAGTATCACCACCGTCCTGCTGGCGAAACTGGTCCCTTACGGCGCTTACGAGACTGTCCACGCGATCGTCTGCAGGCCCGGCAATGAGCACCTGGTTTGCCGCAGCGCCGTCAGCCAGCGCGCGATCGGCAAGCACGCGCGCATGCTCGTTGAAACCGGGGTAGAGGTAGAACGCGGCCGCATCGACAAACGCATCGCCCGGGTCGAGTGTAAACGGGCCGACGAGCGGGACGTTCTCGTCGCGCAACATCGTCAGCAAGGCGTCGTCCATGCCAATGGTATAAGCACCGACCAGCGCAAACACACCCTCGGTATCGAACGCTTTTTGCAGGGTGTCCAGGCTGGCTAGCGGTGAATCACCGAGCGGCACGGCGAGTAACTCGATCCTGCGGCCGAATACGCCGCCCTGTTCGTTGACTTCGTTGAAATAGCCGAGCAGTACCTGCGCCATGGCCTGGCCGAGTGCACTCGCCCGGCCCTGCAGAGGCAACAATGTCGCAACCTGCACGCGGCTTTCGTCGATTCCCGGATCGAGGTCGTTTTCGAGCACCTTCATGTAAGCGATGAGGTCCGCCATGTCCTGGCTGGACATCTGGTACAGCGGCATCGTGCGATCGAGCTGATTCGCTGCCGCATCGACGCCGGCGAAGATCGACCGCGCGAGGCTCGCGTCATCAAACGCCGGGTGACGCCGGCCGTTTTCGTGAACGTGGCCATAAGATTTGGCAAGCTCGCTCCAACGGATATCCGGCGGCAACACGCCGCCCTCGGGCCGGCCGCGACCGTCTGTACCGTGACAGCTCGCGCAGGTCAGCGCACTGCCGGGCAAGGTCACCGCCTCGTCACCAATGACGGCATTGATGCTGCCACCGCTCGGACTGGTGCCCTCGAAATAGATCTGCTTGCCGCGTACTTCAGCATCGTCGAGCGCAAGCGCCACGGGAGCGTGTGCCATGCAGGCAAGCAACGTGGCCACCGCCAACGCCGGGTGCCACGCACCCGCCTGTGAGCGCCGAAAGCCCGGCCGTTGTGTCGCGGTCACGCCCTAACCGCCGGCCTGGCGGCGGTCCTGTAATTCGTTGACTACCTGCATGATGCGATCGGGGCTCGGGAATCCGAACAGTCGTTTCCACTCGCCGGTCTTGCCGTCTCCGACGAGCACCATGGACGGGTGGTCTTCAAAGTTCGTTGTATAAGCACCGACGCCGGTCAGCACGTCTTCGATCGTCGTCTTCGGTCCCGTCAGCCAGACCCAGCCTTCGGCGGCATGATGCTTGGCGGAGTAGGCCTTGAGCCGCTGCGGCGTGTCACGGATCGGATCGACCGACATCGAGACCATGATGACGTCCTGGCCGAGCTGGTCGCCGAGTTTGCCTTGCACCTGCGCGAATAATGCCGAAAGTACCGGGCAGATCGTCGTGCACGTCGTATACACGAAATCCATGACGACGATGTTGTCGCCGATGACATCGCTGACGAACCTGACCTCATCTCCATCCTGGTTCAACAACGTCCTGTCCCGGAGATCGATGTCAGCCCATTCGGCCGTAGCCTCGGTCTTCTGCTGCATCATCGCCCGGTGTTTGGCGTGAGGGTCCTCGTCGGCCAAGGCACCAGATGATGCCGCCAGCAGCAGCGCCATGGCACCGGTAATGAGATGACGTATTGCCAAGATCATCGATTTGCTCCTTGTCAGTCGCGCGATGCCAGCGGGATCAGTACAGTGATGTCCGCCGCGGCTCGCAGCTGATCGATCTCGTCCCGCACAGCGGCCTCCATGCGCTCCTGACGGTCGTGTTCGCGCCGTTGTTCACGTACCTAGTCGAACGGTACTAAGCGGGGCTCATTGCGCTCTTCGAGG
>DAOWGY010000241.1 GCA_030641695.1 Gammaproteobacteria bacterium | reverse complement strand
CTGCAGAGTTTTGTTCGACGAGCACCTCCGCGTTCGAAGCGGTCGGAACTTCCGCCTCCGCAGGAACCTGGGTCTCTGCTGGTACCTCTGCCTCCGTCGGTACAAACTCTTCTACAACATCCTCAGGCACTTCGATGGTCTGGTCTTCAATGACCGCTTGCACGACCTCGTCGACAACCGCTGGCAAAGTCTCGATACCGCGCTCTGGCAGACCCAATTGCCGCCAAACCTCGTCAACAAAGCCGAACTGGTAAGCGGCAATTCCGAGTAACGTCAACAGAGCGACAAGGCCGAATACCCATCTGAGAGAACCACTGGTGTCTTCGAACTCGACATGATGGCCGACATCAAGATTTACGGATGTCTCGCCGGGAACATTCAGCGCTTTCATGAATTGGGCCATGGTTTCGAAGCGTGTCACGCGCGAGTACGAGAGTGCTTTTTTCACCGCGTTCCATTGGGCGTCACTGATGCCGGCAAGCCGCTGCGGCGACATGCCCTCTTCCGCCGCCTCGGCCGCGTTACGTGGACCGAAAACGCGGTACCCGGCGATCAGCCGGTACATCAGGCATGCCAGCGAAAACACGTCGTCGGCAGGTACCGGATCCTCATCGGTCAACACCTGCATGCTCGAATAGGCGGGCGTCAGTGCACCGAGCACACCGGGGTCGAAGCTCTCGTCGTCACTACGATGTTGCTGTTGCACCCTGGCGACGCCGAAATCGAATAGTTTGGCGTCACCATTCGGCATTATCATGATGTTGCCGGGCTTGACATCGGCATGGACTATGCCGCAACGATGGGCGTACTCGAGCGCCTTTCCGATCTGCGTCACGATGCGGAAGGTTTTTTCGAAATCGACGCTTCTGCTATCCGGCGAGTCCAGAATATCGGCAAGCGTGCGACCTTGCAGCCATTCCATGACCATGAAATACAGATCGTCGTCTCGATCGAAGTCGATGAAACGCACGATGTTCGGGTGCGTCAGGCAGCGGCTCTTGGCCGCTTCCTGCTGGAGCGCCCGTAATGCATTGCCGTTCTGCGACAGCTGTGGGGACAAGATCTTGATTGCCACCCAGGGTTCCGCGGACCCGGCCTCCGCGAGTCGCCGATCGAGAGCCTTGTAAACAACCCCCATGCTGCCACCCGACAGGCGTTCCTGGAGCATGAACCGGTCGCGCAATACCGAGCCGACCTGCACGCGGGAGTCTGCATCCTCGGTTGCTACCAGGCCTGTGGGAATCACGTCTGTACTGCTGAAGGGATCGTCATTCGCGGACGCATTCTGTTCAGCCACAGGCATCGGCGCGATAAATTCCTGCGTCGCTTCTGCTTGCCCCTGACTCGTCGGAACCTGCTCGGTGACGTAGCGATCCAGCATCGACTTGACCAGCTGAAAGGTCTCCTTGCGCAACTCGCCGGCCTCGTAGCTCTCTTGCAGGACGCGGCGAATTTGAGCCTCGTTGCCGTCACTGGCTTCGAGCAAACGGCCGATGCCGTCCTGAATCTCGGCAAGCATTTGCAGATCGTCCGCCTTGCTTGCAAGCCGGTCGTCAAAATTCGACAGTTGGTCGGCAAAACTGGTGCTTATTTTGTCGGATTCCGCGTTCATCAGCCCAAATTAAGAGAGTTGCCTTTAGATCGGCACTAATCAGCCCGAGTTTATCGCCTGAGTCAAGCAATCACGCGGAACTGGTCGTCAAATTACCTTTCCGGGATTGAGTATCTGCTCGGGGTCCAGGGCCCGCTTCAGTCGCCGCATCAGCTCGAGTTCGGCCCCGCCCCGGTAGCGTTCAAGGTAGCCCTTTTTCAGGACACCGATACCGTGCTCGCCGCTAAAGCTGCCGCCCAGCTCGGCAACGAGATCGTATATGGTCGTTGTTACGCAGGACGCACGCTTGCTGTCAGCAGCGAGCTCGACTGGCACCGAGAGATTGTAATGCAGGTTGCCATCGCCTACGTGGCCGAATATCACGGGCCTGGCGTCAGGCTCCTGTTGCCGCAAGCTGTCCTCGCATCGCAGCAGAAATTCCTGCATGCGAACGACAGGTACGGAAATGTCGTGTTTCAGGCTCGGGCCCTCGAACTTCTGTGCCTCGGATATTGCATGACGCATGCGCCAGATTGTGTCTGCCTCGGCGATACTCTTTGCGACAATCGCGTCGCAAATCAGGTTTTTGGCTGCGCAATCCTGTAGCGCATTTGCAAGCAATTCCGAGTCGCCCCCATGTGCGGCCTCGATTAATACATACCAGTCACCGGCAAGGTCGAAAGGCAAGGCCGCGGCGGATATGTGACGACCAACATAGTCGACTGCACGCTTTGAGATGAGCTCGAACGCTTCGATCCGATCCGCAAGAATTCGACGCATCTCACCCAGCAATGGCACAGCGCTACCTGCGTCCGGCAAGGTCGCCAGCACGGTCGCTGTTTCACCGGGATCGGGGTACAGCCGCAGGCACGCTGCGGTGATTATGCCGAGCGTGCCTTCACTGCCAATGAACAGTTGCTTGAGATCGTAGCCCGCCGTGTCCTTGCGCAGCGAACGCAGGCCATTGATGATGCTGCCGTCCGCCAGGACCACTTCGAGTCCGAGCACCTGTTGTCTTGCCGTGCCATAGCGGATCACATTGATGCCGCCGGCATTGGTCGACAGATTGCCGCCGATCTGACTGCTCCCCTCCGCACTAAGGCTCAGTGGAAAATACCGGCCCACGTCGACTGCCGCTTGTTGCAGATTCGCAAGTACACAGCCCGCTTCCGCCACCATCGAAAAGTCATCCGCATCTATCGCACGTATGCGGTCCAACTTTGCGAGCGACAAGAGCACCTGCTCTCCCGAGTCATCCGGTATTGCGCCTCCGCAAAGCCCGGTATTGCCGCCTTGCGGAACGATGCCGACGCCCGCCGCTGAGCAGACCTGCACCACGTCCGAGACTTCCTGCGTAGACGCCGGTGACACCATCGCGAGTGTCCTGCCGTGGAACATATTGCGCCACTCAGTCAGGTTGGGTTCGAGCTCGCGCTCGTCCGTGCGGCAGGCGCCGGGGCCGACGATCGCCCTCAATTCATCGACCAGCATCTCGTTCCTCGAAGACTGCCTGCGACGAAAACGTCGACCAGTCGATATTGCTCCCGCAGTAAACGAGCACCACACGCTTACCGGCCAAATCGTTGCGCAGAGGACCCAGCAAGGCAGCGGTCGACGCCGCACAGGCGGGTTCGACGGCAAATTTCATGCGCTGGAATAAGAGCCCCATGGTTTTCCGCAACTCGAGGTCATCCACCTCGATCAGGCGATCCACATTGCGACGACACAGCTCGAACGAGTAAGGCATTGCAAAAGGCGCGCCCAGGCTGTCAGCAATCGTTCGGACCTTGTCGATACTGCGCGGCTCGCCAGCCTCAAAACTGAGGTGCATCGAGTTCGCGCCTTGCGGCTCGACTCCGATTATTTCAACGTCAGGGAGCATTTGTTTGACGGCATTTGAAACGCCTCCCATAAGACCTCCGCCGCCGATCGGCACGATCAATGCGTCGAATGTATCAAGTTGCTCGCATATCTCCAGGCCCACGGTTCCAGTTCCCGTAGCGACGGCCGGCCCTTCGAACGGATGCACGAAATAGCGCCCTTCTTCACGTTCGATTTTCTCAACGCGGTCGAATGCAGCATGAACGTCATCGACAATAACCACTTCCGCACCATAGCGGCGGCATGCCTTTACACGGTAGGGATTGGCAGATCCAAGCATGACGACTTTCGCAGTCGTACCGACGGCTTGCGCCGCGAATGCAGTCGCGATTGCATGGTTTCCTGCACTCACAGCGGTTACGCCCGATGCCAATTGCGCCGTATCGAGCCTCATGAGGTTCGACAATGCGCCGCGTGCCTTGAATGTTCCAGTCCGTTGCAAAAACTCGAGCTTGCCCCACACCGAGGTGCCGTTGTCGAGTTCGTCCTCGATGCCTGCACATCGCAACATCGGCGTTAGCCGCGTTGCCTCTACAAGGCTGTCACGCAGTGCGCGAATTGCGTCGATTGTCGGCGCCTCAACTGTCATCGCGACTGTCTGACGGCCCCGGGGACGTTATGTAAAGTCGTTGTTCCATTACGCCTGATGGCCAATTGAATTCGCTGCGGATTCGACCGCTTTTCGTTAGAGCTTGCGCTGCATCGGATACTGGATTACTTTCGACCAACGGTACCAGAGCAGCAAATGCCAACCACCGTCGGGGATTTCAGCGGCGGTTGATCCATGGCTGCCGTGCGGTATCCCTACTGACACGCGAACTGTAGAGAATAAAGCGGTCGCGCGGAAGTCGCTTCGGGCACAAACATGGAACTTGATGACCTGTCTCAATCCGGTATTCGTCGAATAGCCGACTATTCGCCGTATCTGGACCAGCTTGCCGGCCTCGCCCAGGAAATGGGTCTGCGTCAGCGCAGCAACCTGGTGCACCTGGAGCGCTGCCTGCATGAGCACTGGTGCCTGGGTCAAAACAACATTCTCAGTTGGGCGCCTCTCGATGAGGGCATCCTGATTCTGGTCGTGCCGCATTATGCGATCGCCGAGTACACCTCATCCCAACCCGATGGCAAGCCACCGCGAGTCTCGACGACGTTCATTACCGAGTTGATTTCGGGCGATCGCCAGTTGAATTTTTCGCAAATGCAGAAGGTTGCCCGCCTGCTGGAAGTGCAGCCGGTGTATTTGCCGCTACGCCAGGGCCTGTCCGGGCACCCGGTCGAAACACAAATCATCGAGAAGATGATCCGCCGCTACGGCATCAACTACGTTGCCAGCCGCGCCGTGACTTTGTTTGACATCGTTGGATTCAGCCTGCTGACGCCGTTCGAGCAAATGACGCAACTCAACAGCCTGTCGTATTCCCTCAATTCCGCGCACGCAAAAATGCTGGAGCAGGACGTCGGCATCAATTTTGCGCGTTCGTCCAGTGGTGACGGTTTCTACGTCTGGAATCGTGACGACGGCCTCGAAGCGAACGTCAATCTGTATCACTTCATGCACATCGTGCTTGCGGATAATGCCATCGCGCGCAGCAAATCAGCATCAAAGGCGGTGCCCCGATTGCGCGCCTGTTTTCATGTCGGCAGTTGCTACGAGTTCCACCAGGCAGAGGGACTCAATCCAACTATGCACGACTTTATTGTCGGTGACGTCACCATTGAGCTGGCACGCATGATAGAGGCCGCCCTGCCCGGTCAGATTCTCGTCGGTGAATTCCTGGCAGATCAAACCGGTGGCAGTGAGGATCACACCAGGACCCAGGCTCACATGGACGCAGTGACGTTCCTGCAACGCGCGCAGGGCAATCTGTCGAAACTAAGCGGCATGGAATTTTCGGGTGAGCGCGTCATCGCGATCAAGTGCTATTTGACAGGTGAAAACATGGGTGGCGGTCAGTTCAATATTCGGCGCATTACGATCAAAGACAAGCACGGACTTTCGCGGGTCGCCTATAACGCCAAGGTCAATATTTATCGCGAAAACACACAGCCGATTCTGCTCGGAATCGAGGATCGCAAGCTGCCCGAGGCCAGGCAACCTGCCTAAAAAAGTAGGGTCGAACCGCACTTTTCTGTTGGAGCGCTTCTCGAAGCGCGACTGAGGGTAGCCAGATTCGGGCAAGGTTAACAACGTGGCAACCATCAGCGCTTTCCCGGTCGCGGTCCCAGGACCGCTACAACAAACGAAAAAGGCCGCTCACTTGCAGTGAGAGCGGCCTCTTTTCGTTCAGTGGTCGGGGCGGGGAGATTCGAACTCCCGACCCCCACAACCCCATTGTGGTGCGCTACCAGGCTGCGCTACGCCCCGACCTAATTACGTAATGGTGCGAAGGCGAGCAATGATACTTGCCCTCGTGCTGTATAGGAAGCTTGATATCAGCGCCGCAGAATCTTAAGAACTTGTTCAAGTTCTATGCGTAACTGTTTGATAATCTGCTGACTTTGGCTTACATCGTTCTTCGCCTGATCACCGGTCAGCCGCTGCCTGGCGCCGCCAATCGTAAATCCGTCGTCATACAGGAGACTCCGGATCTGAGGCACTGCTGATACTGACTCTGGTAGTGCGATTGCCGTTGCCTTTCTGAGGTGATGGTAACCGGATCAAGTCGTCACGCTCCATGCGTAATAAAGCCACACGGCAACTCATCTCCTTCAGGCCGCCATCAGGTTTGTGCCACCCAAATACCTCACAGACACGCCGGGAGATTTTTACACGATTCAGTCGTTCGTCTGAGGCGATAATCTGCCGTATCTTATCCAGTTGTGTACCAGAG
>DAOWGY010000259.1 GCA_030641695.1 Gammaproteobacteria bacterium | reverse complement strand
GTCGCTCCTGCACGGACGCTAGCTGACTGGCGCGCGTCCGGAGGCCTCTACCATTGCGGCGACATTGTCGCAGAGTTTTGCGGTCAATTGCGTGTCAAGGACGCGCCAGCGCCAGTTATTTCTGGAGGTCCCGGGCGTATTGATACGAGCTTCCGAACCCAGCCCGAGGTAGTCCTGCAGCGGAGCGATCGCGATCCTCGAGTCAGTGGCGAACGCCGTTCGGATCATGTCGATATGAATGGTCTCCGCTTTGCCACCGGTCACTTTAAGCGCTGCGTCTTGTGCCGCCCGGATTTCCTTTGGCGTGCGAATATCGTCCGGGCTGCCGCGGAACCATCCAATCGTCGTGTCGTTGTCGTGGGTTCCGGTATAGCACACTGAATTGTCTTCGATATCGGACAAGTCGACGTCATCGTCGGCGACGTCGAACTGCAGCACGTGCATGCCCGGAATTTGATGCCGGTCACGGAGGGCCTCGACTTCTGGTGTAATGACACCCAGATCCTCGGCGACGATCGGCAACTCGCCGAGAGCATCGCGCATCGCGTCAAAAATTGCGTCGCCGGGTCCTGGCTCCCAGGCGCCGATTCTCGCGGTGTCCGAGTCTGCGGGCACAGACCAGTAAGCCTCGAAGCCGCGGAAATGATCGATGCGGACAAGGTCGGCGAGATTCGCTGAGGCGCGCAGCCGGTCGATCCACCAGCGATACCCCGACTTTTCGTGATTTTCCCAGGCATACAGCGGGTTGCCCCAGAGCTGTCCATTTTCGCTGAAGTAATCCGGCGGCACGCCCGCAACGTGGCCCGGATGACCGTCGTCATCAATCTGCAGGATTTCCCGGTTCGCCCAGGCGTCAGCGCTGTCGAGCGCGATGCAGATCGGCATATCGCCGAACAGGCGAATTCCGTTCTGGCGGGCGTATTCACGTAACGCATTCCACTGATGATAAAAAATGCACTGGATGATCTTGATGTACTCGAGCTGCAATGCCGCCGCCGACTCAAGTTCGCGTAATGCGTCCTCGTCACGGTGTACGTATTCGGGCTGCCACTCGGGCCAGGGCCGCTCGCCGTGCTTTGTCTTCAGAATGCGGAAAACGGCGTAGTCGTGCAGCCATTTCTTGTCGTGCTCTTCGAGAAAGCGCTTGTAGACGGCCTTGAGATCGTCATCGGCCGTGTCCTTGAAGCGTTCGGCCGCCCGCGTCAGGAGACGGTTCTTGATCGGTATCAGCGCGCCGTAGTCGACATGACTTTCCGGTAGTGTCGTGAGCTCGGCAGCCTCGTCCTTGGTTAGAAAACCCCGCTCGACGAGATCGCCGATGTCGATGAGCATCTCGTTGCCGGCGAACGTCGATAGCGGCTGGTACGGAGAATCTCCGTAAGCCGTTGGTCCGGTAGGCAAAAACTGCCAGACCGCCAGCTTCATTTCGCGCATGCGGTCGATGAATTCGCGCGCGTGCGCGCCAATCTCACCGATGCCATAAGGACCGGGAAGAGAGGTTATATGCATGCAGATGCCCGCCTGGCGCTCGGTCGGCATCGCATGTCCGTTGCTGATCTGGCTCATCAATTCAGTGCGTTACATGAGTCGGTCGTTGAGACTCCTGGTGAGTCAGGTTGCTATTTCCCGACTGTAGACACGCAAACTAATCAGCGTCTCGGGGGAGGGCAACAGAATGAATACGTATTCAGCAAATGAATACGTATACAACACATTGCTCCGCGATAGCCCCGTTCATAAGATGGCCGGAACAATCCGTAAATCCAGACCTTTGCGGGGGAAACCAAAATGGTCATTAAAAAGCGCAATCGCGCTCTGTCTCACTCAGACGACGCACTCATCTCCAGAACATCACTGCGGCGTACCGCGCTGTCACTTGCAGTTGTCGCAGCATTGCCCGGTGCCATGACTTTGCCGAGCGTCGCTTTGGCGCAGGACCGGGGCGACGACGTCATCGAAGAAGTCATTGCCACGGGCTATCGCAGCAGTCTTCGCAATGCGATGCTGATGAAGCAGAATTCGGACTCGATTATCGAAGCCGTGACTGCAGAGGACATCGGCAAACTGCCGGACGCCAGTATTGCTGAAGCGCTCGGGCGCCTTCCCGGCCTCACTGTGCAGCGCCTGAATGGCCGCGGCCAGCAGCTCAGCGTTCGCGGCCTCGGCCCGGATTTCACGACCGCGCTTCTGAACGGGCGTGAGCAGGTTACGACAGGTGATAATCGCGGCGTCGAATTCGACCAGTACCCGTCCGAACTGCTGCAGAGTGTCATCATCTACAAGACGCCTGACGCATCGTTGATCGGCGCCGGCCTCGCCGGTACTGCCGACATGCGCACGATCCGCCCATTGCAGTATGGCAAGCGCGCGCTCGCGGGCAACATTCGTTACGAGTGGACCGAGTACGACAAGCTCAATGCCGGTTCCTCGGACGACGGCGTCCGTTATTCACTGTCTTACGTCGACCAGTTTGCCGATGACACCTTTGGTGTCGCTGTCGGCGTCGCACACATGGAGAATCCGGGCCAGGAAGAGCGCTTCAATTCTTGGGGTTACCCGACCATAGGTGCGGGCGAAGCCGTCATCGGTGGCGCTAAGCCGTACGTACGTTCGAGCGACCTCGAGCGCACCGGCATTATCGGCACCCTCGAGTGGGCGCCGACCGATGCGCTGACGACGACGTTCGATGTTTACTACTCGGATTTTTCCGAAGAACAGCTGTTACGTGGCATCGAGTTGCCGCTGCAATGGTCGGCTGCTCAGTTGCAGCCCGGCTACACGATTGACAACAACCTGGTCACTGATGGTCAGTTCAATGAGGTGAAGGGTGTCATGCGTAATGACATCACGGCCCGCGAAAGTGAACTGTTCGCGGCCGGACTGAACTTCAACTTCGACCTTGGCGAGACCTGGGTTGCGGATGTTGATCTGAGCACTTCAAGTGTTGATCGTGACGACATCATCCTCGAGACCTATTCGGGCACCGGTGAGTCCGGCTGTGTTGAACCCGCCTGCGACCTCGATGAGCTTGGTTTCTTAATGACCGGTGGTGGCACGGTCTTCGATTCGAGTGTCGATTACACGTCCAGCTCGATCGTCCTGACGAGCCCGCAGGGCTGGGGCGG
>DAOWGY010000322.1 GCA_030641695.1 Gammaproteobacteria bacterium | reverse complement strand
GGACCGCCGACGGCACCGAGCAGCACGGCGTCACTGTCCTTGCAACTAGCCAACGTGTCGGCGGGCAGAGGCTCACCGCATTCGTCGATTGCCGCTCCACCGATGAACTGCTCCGAGAATGTGAAACGGTGACCGTGAAGCTCCGCGATGCGCTCCAGGACGACGCGGCCTGCGGCGGCAACTTCGGGTCCGATGCCGTCGCCCGGTAACAATGTAATCAGGGCATCCATGGGCGTGTCTCTTCGAATTTCTCGATGGTTTGCAGCTGCTGCTGCAGGTAGCCGAGTTGATCGATGCCTTCGGTCAGGCAATAACGCGCAAAGCCGTCGATGGGATAGTGCACGACCTTGCCGTCCGGCAGTGTGAGCGTCGACCGGGTGACGTCGATGGTCAGAGTGACACCGGGATTGGCGATCAGCCAATCATGAGTACCAACATCAACAATAAGAGGTAATAGTCCGTTTTTTAAAGAATTACTCTTGAAAATATCTGCAATATCGGTAGAAATCACGGCCCGGAAACCATAGTCGAGCAGGGCCCACGGCGCGTGTTCCCGCGATGATCCGCAGCCGAAATTGTTGCCGGCGACCAGGATCTCGCAGTCCTGCGCTTCGGGCTTTTTGAGTGCGAATCCGACCTTTCTGCCACCGTCCTGGTCATGGCGCAGGTCGTAGAACAGAAACTCGCCAAGACCCTCGCGCGTCGTCGTTGTCAGAAAACGAGCTGCGATGATCTGATCCGTATCAATGTCCCTGGTCGGCAGGATGACTGTACGGGACTGGAAGCTTGTTATTGGTTCCATGCTGGTTGCCTTCAGGAAAGCGTACGCGGGTCAGCGACATGACCGCGCACGGCGGATGCCGCGGCCGTTGCCGGACTCGCGAGCACCGTGCGCGCACCGACGCCCTGGCGGCCCTCGAAATTGCGATTGCTGGTGCTGACGCTCAGTTGGCCTCGTGCCGCCGTGTCGCCGTTCATGCCGATACACATCGAACATCCCGATTCACGCCACTCGGCACCTGCCTCGGCGAAGATGCGGTCCAGTCCCATCGATTCGGCTTGCGCCTTGACTTGCTGCGAGCCCGGTACCACCAGCATCCTTACGCCGTCGGCAACCCGGCGTCCCTTAAGCACGTCCGCCGCCTGCTGCAAATCGGAAATGCGACCGTTAGTACAACTGCCGACAAAGACGACATCGACCGCGCTCTGTGTCATTGGCTTGCCCGGCGTCACCTGCATGTAGTCGAGCGCCTTACGGAAACTGGGGTCTCCGGTATCGTCCGGCACCGGGTCGTTGATCCCGATCACCATGCCCGGATTCGTGCCAAAGGTGATCATGGGCTGCAGATTATCGGCATCGATCCTTATGGCCTTGTCAAAGGACGCGCCATTATCGCTTGCGAGTTTTCGCCAGCGACCGACCGCAGCATCCCAGTTACCACCCTGTGGTACGCGCGGCCGGCCCGCCAGGTACTCGAAGGTCGTGTCATCGGGCGCGATCATGCCCGCGCGTGCGCCGGCTTCGATGGACATATTGCAAATCGTCATGCGAGCGTCCATGTCGAGGGCGGAAATTGCGTCACCGCGATACTCGATAACGTGTCCGGTGCCGCCTTCGACACCGATGTCACCGATGATCGCAAGGATGACGTCCTTGGCGCTGACGCCGGCCGGAAGTTGCCCGTCGAGGTTGACGGCAAGCGTCTTCGGCTTGCGTTGCAGCAAGCATTGAGTTGCGAGTACATGGCCCACTTCGGTCGTGCCGATGCCGAAGGCGAGGGCGCCGAAAGCGCCATGTGTGCTGGTGTGACTGTCACCGCAAACGATTGTCTTGCCAGGCTGACTGGCCCCGAGTTCCGGGCCGATGACATGTACGATGCCGCGTTGCTCACTGTCGAAGCCGAGCAGGTCAATTCCGAAGTCGCGGCAGTTCTGGTCCATCTGGCGTATTTGATTGGCTGCACCTTCGCCCACGACTGCGAGGTCCCTGAAGCTCGAAACCGGCGTCGTTGGGGTCGAATGGTCCATCGTGGCGAGTGTGAGGTCGGGACGCCTGACGGGCAGTCCCCGTTCTCTCAATAACGTAAAGGCCTGTGGCGTCGTGACTTCGTGCACCAGGTGCAGATCGACGTAAAGAACGGCTGGCGTATCGTCCGATTCCGGCACCACCACGTGATCGGCCCACACTTTCTCGAACAGCGTCGATGCGCTCATGACAGTATGCGTTCCGTGCTGCTTCAGATCGTCGCGTGAGACGCGTCACCGGAACCGCTACGCGGTACTGCGTTGCTGTCCCGGCGGCGCAAAACGCGATTGATGACTTCGAGATAGGCGCGGGCGCCAGCCTCCACGATATCGACATTTGCGCCGTGGCCACGGAAATTCAGGCCATCGTGCTCGACCGTTACGGTTACCTCTCCCTGCGCATCCTCGCCAATCGAGGCACTGTGAACCTCGAATTTCTGCAAGGTCAGATCGACGCCCGTCGCTTTTTCGAGCGCCAGGAAAGAGGCGGCGATGGGACCGTCGCCCTCAGCGGACTGTGAGACTTGATTGTCGCTTTCACCGACTAATACGACCGTTGCGCTTGCGTCCTTGCCCGTGCTTGTCGTTACATCGAGGGACTGCAGCAACCACGGACCCGGCGACAAACTGTCGACGTTCAGGATAATGGCTTCGATATCGCCGTCGTAGACGTCTTTCTTGCGGTCCGCGAGCTTCTTGAATTCCTGGAACGCCCGATTTGTTTCGAAATCATCGAGTTCGAAGCCGAGTTCCGATACGCGATCACGAAACGCGTGCCGGCCGCTGTGTTTACCCAAAACAAGATTCGAGCGGCTGATGCCGACATCGACCGGGCGCATGATTTCGTAGGTCGATGCATGTTGCAACATGCCATGCTGATGGATACCGGCTTCGTGAGCGAACGCATTTTCACCGACGATGGCCTTGTTTCGCGGTACGTGCATTCCGGTGATGCTCGAGACAAGACGCGATGTGGGATAGAGCCGGGTTGTGTCGATGCCGGTCTCGAGTTCAAAGAACTCGGAGCGAGTCTTGAGCGCCATTACGACTTCCTCGAGGCTGCAATTACCAGCCCGCTCGCCGATGCCGTTGATCGTGCACTCGATTTGACGGGCACCACCGGCAACTGCGGCGAGGCTGTTTGCGACAGCCATCCCCAGGTCGTCGTGGCAATGTACGGACAGCGTTACGTCATCGATTCCGGTGACATGCTTCTTGAGATAACGAAACAACTGGTCGAATTCGGCGGGGACCGTGTAACCCACCGTGTCCGGGACGTTGACCGTGGTGGCTCCCGCTTCGATGGCGGCGCTGACGACCTCCGCGAGATAGCCAAGCTCGGTACGCGACGCATCCTCCGGTGAAAATTCGACATCATCACAGAGTTCTCGCGCCAAACTGATCGCGCCAACTGCGCTCTTGATAATCTCTTCTTTGGCCATTTTCAGCTTGTATTCGCGGTGAATCTGGCTGGTCGCGACAAATACGTGAATGCGATGCCGTTGCGCAGCTTTCACAGCGGCATGAACTTTTTCGATATCACCGGCGTTGCATCGTGCCAGCCCACAAATGATCGGTCCGAAGTTCGCTTCCGCAATGGCCTGCACGGACTCGAAGTCGCCAGGTGAGGCGACCGGGAAACCCGCCTCGATTACGTCTACATTGAGTTCCGCGAGTGCTTTCGCAACGCGTAACTTCTCGCGCAACGTCATGCTGCAGCCCGGCGCCTGTTCTCCATCGCGCAAGGTGGTATCGAAAATTCGAATTTGCTCAACTGGCATGTGTACTTCCTCCGGCACTATCTCGGTTCTTTACTCTTGCAGCCAATCCATGCGGCTACGCAGGTCCGCACCGACTTTCTCGATCGGATGTTCGAGGTCGGCGTTCATCATGCGCTTGAATTCCGGCATGCCAGCCTCGCTTTCGGCGATCCAGTTGCGCGCGAAAGTGCCATCCTGGATGTCGTTCAGGACGGCTTGCATGTTTGCGCGCGAGTTGCCGTCGACGACCCTGGGACCGCTGACCATGTCGCCATAGGCGGCGGTGTCGCTAATGAACTTGTACATCTTGCGTAGCCCGCCCTCATGCAGCAGATCGACGATCAACTTGAGTTCGTGCATGACCTCGTAGTAGGCCACTTCGGGTTGATAGCCGGCTTCGACGAGGGTCTCGAAACCCGCCACGATCAACTCGGTTGCTCCGCCGCACAGCACGGCCTGCTCGCCAAACAGGTCCGTCTCGGTTTCCTCGGCGAAAGTCGTCTTGATCACCCCGGCACGGGCACCGCCGATACCCGACGCATAAGCAAGCGCAAGT
>DAOWGY010000301.1 GCA_030641695.1 Gammaproteobacteria bacterium | reverse complement strand
GACAGGATAGCGAACGGCGACAAACTCATGCCAGGCCTCTATTTCGAACAATTCTCGGTTGGACAGGTGTTCGACCACCCCATTCGACGCACGATTACCGAAACCGACAATGTGCTGTTCACGACGATGACGCACAACCCGGCGTCGTTGCATCTCGATGCCGAATACATGAAAGGCACGGAATTCGGCAGGCCCCTGGTCAATAGCTGCCTTACCCTGGGCTTCATGGTCGGGATTTCGGTCAACGATACGACGCACGGTACGACCGTCGCCAATCTCGGCTGGGACGAGGTTCGTTTTCCCAAGCCTCTGTTTCACGGCGATACGATCCACGTGGAGACCGAGGTGCTCGAGCTACGTGAAAGCCGATCACGGCCGGACAATGGCATCGTCGTGTTCGCGCATCGGGCGTACAACCAGAACGACGAACTCGTTGGCGAGTGCAAACGGTCGGCGCTGATGCTGAAAGAACCCGCGAACCAGCCGAAATGAACCGCAGTTTCCTGTTTGTTCCGGGTGACAGCGAGCGCAAGCTCGAAAAGGCCCTCGATGCCGGTGCCGATGCCTTGATCATCGATCTCGAGGATTCGGTTACGGCCGATGCACGCCCGCGGGCGCGCGAGCTGACGCGTGACTACATCGAGGGCAAGGACGATGTCTGGGTGCGGATCAACCCGGCCGAAAGCGACGACGCAATCCATGACCTGCAAGCCGTCATGCCGGGGGCGCCGGACGGCATCGTGCTGCCAAAACCGCGCAATGCCGACGACGCGATGCGCCTTGCGATGAAACTGGATGAACTCGAGGGCCAGCACGGCATCGACGCAGGCCGAACGAAAATACTGCCGCTTTGCACCGAACGGCCACGGGCGCTGTTCGCTCTGGATGGCTACGTCGGCGCGACGTCAAGGCTTGCCGGTCTTAGCTGGGGTGCCGAGGATCTCGCCGCCGCCGTCGGCGCAAGAGCCAACCGTGACGCGGACGGAAACTGGCTGCCGCCCTACGAATTGGCGCGGTCGCTATGCCTGTTCGCCGCCGCCGCGGCCGAGGTTCCCGCTTTCGATACGGTCTTTACGGATTTTCGCGACCTCGACGGTCTGGCACGGTATGCCTCGAACGCGGCGCGCGACGGTTTCGTCGGCATGCTCGCTATTCATCCGGCGCAGGTAGAAACGATCAACAATGCGTTTGCACCGAGCGTGGCGGACTTGGAGCGGGCGGCGCGTATTGTGGCGCTGTTCGACGACAACCCAGGGGCTGGTGCGCTCGGGCTCGACGGTGAAATGATTGATCGGCCGCACCTCGTGCAGGCGCGGCGTACGATTGCACTTGCTGAAGAGCTGAAAACGAAACAATAAATCTTTGGAGAGTCCTACATGACCGATATCTATCCTGTCGGCGACGACACGAAGTCGCGCGCACTCATCGACGCGGCTGCTTACGAGAAGATGTATGCGCAGTCCGTGGAGGACAATGAAGCGTTCTGGGCCGAGCGGGCGAAGCGCATCGACTGGATCCGGCCGTTTACAAAGGTCAAAGATGTCTCCTTTAACCGCGACGACGTGCATATTCGCTGGTACTACGATGGCACGCTGAACGTCTGCTACAACTGCGTCGACCGGCATCTCGATTCAAAAGGTGACGATGTCGCGATCATCTGGGAAGGCGACGATCCGTCGCGCGACCTGAAGATTACCTATCGCGAACTGCATGAGCGCGTGTGCCGATTTGCGAATTCCCTGAAGGACCTGGGGGCGAAAAAGGGTGATCGAATCACGATCTATATGCCGATGATCCCGGAGGCAGCAATAGCCATGCTGGCGTGCGCCCGGATCGGGGCCGTGCACTCGGTCGTGTTCGGCGGGTTTTCGCCGGACGCACTGGCGGGCCGCATATACGACTGCGATTCCAACATCGTCATTACGGCGGACGAGGGCGTTCGCGGTGGCAAGACCATACCGCTGAAGGCAAACGTAGACGCTGCCGCCGAAAATCCGGATGTCACAACACTCGAGAAAGTGCTGGTCGTGCGCAACACGGGCAATGACATCAACTGGGTCGAGGGCCGCGATGTATGGCTGCACGAGAGCTCGGCGCAAGTCGATGCCGAATGTCCGTGCGAGGAAATGGGTGCCGAGGACCCGCTGTTCATTCTTTATACCTCGGGCTCGACAGGCAAACCGAAAGGCGTACTGCATACGACGGGTGGCTATCTCGTCTACGCGGCGATGACACACGAGCAGGTGTTCGACTACCACCCCGGTGATATCTACTGGTGCACGGCCGACATCGGCTGGGTTACGGGACACAGTTACATCGTCTACGGGCCGCTCGCGAACGGCGCCGTAACCCTGATGTTCGAAGGCGTGCCTAATTACCCGACATCGTCGCGATTCTGGGAAGTTTGCGACAAACACAAGGTCAACATCTGCTACACGGCGCCCACGGCGATTCGTGCGCTGATGCGAGAAGGTAACGAACCCGTCAAGCGGACATCGAGAAAGAGCCTGCGGTTGCTCGGATCGGTCGGTGAGCCGATCAATCCAGAGGCCTGGTTGTGGTATTACAATGTCGTCGGTGAAGGTCGTTGCCCGATCGTGGATACCTGGTGGCAAACCGAGACCGGCGGCATTCTGATCAGTCCGTTACCGGGCGCGACGGACCTCAAGCCGGGGTCTGCGACACGGCCGTTGTTCGGGATCATGCCCGCAATAATCGACGGCGACGGCAAGGTGCTCGAGGGGGCCGTCGAGGGCAATCTCGTGATCACCGACAGCTGGCCGGGTCAGATGCGCACCATCTACGGTGATCACAAACGTTTCATCGAGACCTATTTTTCGACCTACGATGATTGTTATACGACAGGTGATGGCGTGCGCCGTGATGAAGACGGTTACTACTGGATCACGGGCCGCGTCGACGACGTCCTCAACGTCTCGGGCCACCGCATGGGCACGGCGGAGGTCGAAAGTGCGCTCGTTGCACACAAGGATGTTGCTGAAGCCGCCGTCGTCGGCTATCCGCACGACATCAAAGGGCAGGGCATTTACGCCTATGTCACGCTCATGGAAAACGTCGATTCGAGCGACGAACTCAGAGTCGAGCTACAACAGTGGGTGCGAAAGGAGATCGGGCCGATTGCCAAGCCCGACCTGATCCAGTGGGCACCGGGTTTGCCCAAGACCCGGTCCGGCAAGATCATGCGGCGTATCCTGCGCAAGGTTGCGGCGGATGATTTTGCGGAACTCGGTGACACGTCGACGCTGGCCGACCCGGCGGTGGTCGATGATCTGGTCGAAAATCGCCAGAATCGCGCCTAGCGAGGCAGTATCAGGCCTTGATCTGATCGGCGTCGTCGTCTGACCCGAGCTGGTCTTCGAGCTCGTCGAAGTCGACGAGGTCCTCGAGTCCGTCGAGTCCGTCAATCGCGTCGAGCGCATCAACCTGCTCGTTCATGTCAGGTTGCTCTGTCTGGTCGGAGGGTTCGACATCCTCGTCGTCCGCAGCTTGCTCGGCGCCTTTCATGTTTGCGAGATACTCTTGTTCATCGAGCGGCTCGAGCTTTACCTTGGGCAATTCCGGGTTGCCACGGTTGGCGCGCAGTGATTCAGCAAGATGTCGCTCATAGGCCTTGACGAAGTCCTCGGCGAACATGTGCGGAAACCGACCGCCGCCTTTTTCGGTCATGATTGGATACAGGTCGCGGTACAGGCTCCAGTACCTCATTTCGCGCATGAATTTGAAGAGCGGCTTGCGTCCGGGCGAGCGGTCGAAGCTGGCGGTCAACTCTTCCGGATCGAATCGTTCCGAAAATTCGAGGAACGCGTCGGTCATTGATTCAAGAAATGCGTCCTGATGCGCGAGCAGGTCCAGGCAGACTTCGCGTACTGCATCACGCGGGCCCAGATATTCACCTTCCCGACCGACCAGCAGTTGCTTGATCAGGTCGCCGCTATTGTTCGATAGCTTCAACGGATTGTTGTGCCGCGGCAGAACCGACGTCTGGTCAAGGCGAAACGCGGCCTTCAATTCGCCGCGGCTTTCGAGCAACTTCTCCGTGCCGGTAACAAATTCACGTAGCACTTCGCCCGCGTTTCGCATTGCCTCGGCAACGTCAATCGATGGATGTAATTCGGAGCGACTGATCTGCAGACCGTCGAGAAATGCGTCGAACACATCCTGCCCGGTGAATTCCACGCGTTGCGGCTCAGCGACTTCAGGTTCGTCAGCGGGCGGCGCCTCCGCGACAGGTTCCTCAACGTCCGGCTCCGGCTCGTCGCTGCCGAACAATGCTGACTCGAATTCCTCGTCGCCGGTGATTTCCTCTTCATCGAGCAATTGAACACCGGTCTTCAGTTCCTCTTCCGGCACAAGCTGTTCGATATTGTCGGGAACGACAGTCGGCTTCGGCTCGTCCGGTATCTCGAGGTCTTCGCCTTCGTCGATACTGACCGCGATCTCGAAGTCGCCGAAATGCAGGCGATCGCCATTAAAGAGGCGCCGTGGATTGCCCCTGCCCACGGGTTCGTTGTCGTCGTTGATGTAAACACCGTTAGTGCTGATATCGGCGAGGTAGTAGATGCCGCCCTTGCAGTCGATTGTCGCGTGCTTGCCCGAAATGTAGCGGTCGGGGTCTGGCAGGATCCAGTCGTTGTTCAGCGACCGACCGATTGTGCCGCCGTCCTCCCGGAATTCGCGCACCGCATCGTCGCCGACGATGTCGCGGTGTTCGCTGATGATTTCCAGTTTGAGGGGCATGCTTTACTCGCACCGTCGCTGCCGCACGGCAAACCGCCGCCCGGTCAGGGGCCCTATGCAAATAGTGCAGTGAATGAAGGGCTTACGCTGCCAAGCAGTTCACATAATCGACCCGACATGACTACTGGCTCATGCCATAATTGATAATGGAAGACCATATGCGACGATACTGCCCACGGCCGCAAATCTCGTACCCGTGCGGGCTGTTTTGGGTAAACTACGCGCCCGCGCGGAATCTGCGACGAGGCACACAGCACGGACTCTAGATCACCATGAGCAGCAAAACGCTTTTCAAAATCGCATTCATGAGCCAGGGACAGGTGTATGAGATCTACGCCCGCCAGGTCAGTCACGGTGGACTGTTTGGCTTCATCGAAGTCGAGGAACTTGTGTTCGGCGAGCGCACGAGCGTCGTTGTCGACCCGTCTGAAGAAAAGATCAAAACCGAGTTCGAAAACGTGAAGCGTACCTACCTGCCGATGCATTCGATCATCCGCATCGACGAGGTGGACAAACAAGGTACGTCGAAGATCTCCAAGATCGAAGGCAACGTCACGCCCTTCCCGATGCCCATCTACACCCCATCTGACTCAAATTCCTGATGGTTTGATGGGGTCGGACCAGCGCAACGTGCGGTATCGGCTCAGTTTTTGAGTTCAGACTGCCTCTGTTGGTCGCTTAATTCAGGCATTTTGGTGTAGAAACCGGCAGGTAGGTGGGTAGTGTGTCTCGCGTTCTTCCTAATTCCGATTATTGGTACAAAAATACGGAATCAAGATCGAATATGGCGAGAATAAAGAGAAGAAGTCTTTCGAGAACAACGCGGTATACAGGTCCGACCCCAACTACGCTATCATCGCGATCTACCTCTTCGCCGCTATGCAAGGCCGTTGCGCTTGTCGAAACCTGCCGCTGATCTCGTGATTCAGACACCCGTCGACATGCTGGAACTGGCTGGCCAGCCTGCACTGTCGCAATTCCGGCTCGACAAGCTCGGACGCGCGCTGCACAGGGCCGACGATCGCGTCAAAGGGGTAGAAGCCCGCTACACCTATTTCGTCGACCTCGCCGAACCGCTGTCTGACGACCATCGCAAGCGCCTGCGGGCGTTGTTGTTGTCAGGCGAGCGGCCTGGCCAGTTGTCGAAAGGATTGCGCAAGCTCTACGTTGTGCCGCGTCATGGCACGATTTCACCCTGGTCGAGCAAGGCGACAGATATCGCACAGGCCTGTGACCTGCACTCGGTGCGACGCATCGAACGCGGCATCTGCTACGGGCTGCAGCTGCGCGGCCGGCCTGCGCAGGAGGAGGTCTTGCAGCTGTCGCGGTTGCTGTTCGATCGCATGACAGAGACCGTACTCGAAGCCAGCGCTGATGCTGCGGCGCTTTTCCAGGCGCGTGATCCCGTGCCCCTGGTCGCGATTCCCCTGAAGACTGAAGGCCGTGACGCTCTTGTGAAGGCGAATACCGAGCTCGGTCTGGCTCTCTCCGGGGACGAGATCGATTATCTGGTTATGAGCTACCGGGAACTCGACCGCGATCCGACCGATGCCGAACTCATGATGTTTGCGCAGGCCAACTCGGAGCACTGCCGCCACAAGATATTCAACGCCAGCTGGATCATTGATGGCAAAGCTCAGGACGAGCGCCTGTTCGGCATGATTCGTACGACGACGGAAGCGAGCCCGGCGGGCGTGATCTCCGCGTATTCGGACAATGCCGCCGTGATCGAAGGCTCGACGACGTCGCGATTGATGCCGGCAAGTGCTGATCGCGAGTACACCTACTACGATGAGCCTGTGCACATCGTGATGAAGGTGGAAACGCATAATCACCCGACGGCGATATCGCCATTCCCGGGCGCTGCGACCGGTGCCGGCGGCGAGATTCGCGACGAAGGTGCGACCGGGCTCGGCGCAAGGCCGAAAGCCGGGCTGACCGGGTTCACCGTGTCGCACCTGCGCATCCCGGGGTACAGGCAGCCATGGGAATCCGATTTTCCGCACCCGGATCGCATGGCAACGCCGCTCGAGATCATGATCGAGGGCCCGATCGGCGGCGCGGCGTTCAACAATGAGTTCGGACGCCCGAATCTGTGTGGCTATTTCCGGACGTTCGAATCGACGCTGGCGGATTTACCCGACAATGAGATCCGGGGTTACCACAAACCCATCATGATCGCGGGCGGTGTCGGAAATGTACGCGCCGAACATGCGAACAAGATCGATGTTCCGATTGGCGCCAGGGTCGTGACGATCGGTGGCCCGGCGATGTTGATCGGGCTCGGCGGTGGTGCCGCGTCGAGCCTGGCCAGCGGGACGTCGAGCGAAGACCTCGATTTTGCGTCCGTACAGCGTGGCAATCCGGAGATTCAGCGGCGGGCGCAGGAAGTCATCGACCGCTGCTGCGCCATGGGTAACGACAATCCGATTCTCCTGATCCACGATGTGGGCGCTGGCGGTCTGTCGAATGCGGTACCCGAAGCGGTCGACCACAGCAAGCACGGCGCGCGCATCGAATTGCGCGACGTCGCGAATGCAGAGCCCGGCATGTCGCCGATGGGCATCTGGTGCAACGAAGCACAGGAACGTTACGTGCTGATCGTCGGCCGCGATCGCGTTGAGGAATTTACGTCATTGTGCGAACGCGAGCGCTGCCCGGTGTCGGTCATTGGCACGCTGACAGATGACGGGCGACTCGTTGTCAGTGATCGCAAGTTCGACAATCGCCCGGTCGACATGCCAATGCAGATGTTGCTCGGCAATCCACCGAAAATGACGCGCGATGTGGCGCGCGTGGCGCGCACGGAGTCCGTACTCGACCTGTCGGATATCGAAATCGAAGAAGCCGTGCTGAGGGTGCTGAGCTTCCCGGCGGTGGCAGACAAGAGTTTTCTCATTCATATCAGTGACAGAACAGTGGGCGGTCTCAGCGCGCGTGACCAGCTGGTGGGCCCGTGGCAGGTGCCGGTCAGCGACGTTGCGATTACGTCGTCGGGCTTCGCGGGCGTCAGCGGCGAAGCAATGGCGATGGGTGAGCGCACACCGCTCGCATCGTTCAACGCGCCGGCATCCGGGCGCATGGCGGTCGCCGAGGCGATCACCAACATTGCTGCTGCGCCGATCGAGAGCATCACCAAGTTGCGGCTGTCAGCGAACTGGATGGCGGCCGCCGGTCACGCCGGTGAAGAGGCGAACCTGTTCGACACTGTGAAAACGGTTGCCAACGACATGTGCCGCAAGCTCGGTATCGCAATTCCGGTTGGCAAGGACTCACTGTCGATGCGCACGCGCTGGCACGAGGATGGCGAGGAATACCAGGTGATCGCGCCCGTGTCTCTGATCGTCTCGGCGTTTGCGCCCGTAACCGACGTAACACGCCACCTGACGCCGCAATTGCGAGCAACTGACGAGCCGAGCTACCTGCTGTTGTTCGATCTCGGCAACGGCGCCAATCGCCTCGGCGGCTCGTGTCTCGCACAGGCCTTCAATCGTATCGGCGGTGAGGCGCCAGACATCGACAATCCGGGATTGCTCGGCAATCTGTTTGCTGCCGTACAGGAACTGGCATCACGCGAGATGCTGCTCGCCTATCACGATCGCAGCGATGGTGGCTTGCTCGCCACGGTTGCCGAAATGATTTTCGCGAGCAGGCTTGGCGTATCGTTGCAGTTGAGTGGTTCGCGATGGGGCAAGTTGGCGCAGTTGTTCAGTGAGGAAGCCGGCGCCGTGGTGCAGGTCGCCAAGAGTAAGTTGACCCAGGTGCAGATGGTGCTTGACCGCAACGGTATCTCCGCCCGGGCGATCGGGCGAGTTGAAGACAATGCGGCGTTGTCGCTTCGTGACGGCGACAGGGAATTGCTGCGCCTCGAACGCAGCGACCTGCAACGTGCCTGGTCGGAAACAAGCTATCGTATCCAGTCATTGCGCGACAACCCGGCAACGGCACTGGAAGAGTTCGATCGCATACTCGATGACGCCGATCCCGGACTGAATGCGACCCTTGTGTATGACATCAACGACGATATCGCGCGACCTTTCCGCGGTAGCGCGAAGACGAAGATCGCAATCCTCCGCGAGCAAGGTGTCAACAGCCAGTATGAGATGGCGGCGGTATTCATGCGTGCCGGATTC
>DAOWGY010000020.1 GCA_030641695.1 Gammaproteobacteria bacterium | reverse complement strand
GTCGCCGAGCAATGCCGGGCGAATGAAGTCGATGTTGGCCGACGCAGCACAGGTCAGCTCGTCGTAGGCATTGCAAGCAAATGCAAATGCGGTATCCGCGAGTGCGAAGAGCAAGCCCCCATGGCAAACATCGATCCCGTTCACCATGTCCTCCCGGCCACGCATGAACGCCACCACGCGTCCTGCCGCGGTTAGTTCGACCGTAATTCCGAGTGCCTGCGATGCGGCGTCTCTTGAGAACATGCGCTCCGCGCACCGTATTGCGAGTTCAGTATCATTCACTTCAGGCACTCTTCATTTCGACCCGGGCGTCATCTATGAGACCACCGAAGCGCAGTAAATAGCTCCCCACCGGCGGCGGCAATGGCCCGTCGGCAGTTTCCATGGCCTCGGTCAGATATTCGTCAGCCCGGGCGTAAAGGCCGCGGTAGAGATTGCGGCAAAGTTGATAGGCGCGGATACCGTGCCAGTCTGCCGGCAGCAGTTCCACAGGTAGTTGCGGATCTCGCAGCAGTACCTTGCGGTATTCCTGGATCAGCAAAGTGCGTGTAACAAACGCCGTGCGCGGTGCAACCCCGCCACTCTTTCCGAGTGCGGCAATCAATGGCCGGAACAACGTCACGAATTGCTCGTAGCGGGCATCGATATCGTCGAGATTCCAGGCGGACCGAGCCAGCTTGCGCATGGCGCCATCGCTCTTGAACGTGCGCCCCGTCATGATGACCACGTCATCGATAACACCGAGTCGGCGCAACAGGGTATCGAGATCCGAGATGTCCGGCCCGGGATGTGCGAGCGCGTTCGCCGACAACGCACCGAAGCCGAGCCAGGCGCACTCGCGGCGCACGATTTCCTTTACCGGGGCGTCGAGATTCGATAACAACATCAGACACCACTCGCCGTCCCAGTCCCCGACCGGTTCGCCGTAGATGCGGTGTGTAGCCACCGCGAATTTTTCGCGGCCGTCATTCGTCAGGCTGTAATAAGAGCGGCGCCCGACCTGCACCGACTGCAACCAGCCGTCTTTCGCCAGCCGAAATACTGACGTACGCACCAGGCGCTCGCTGATGCCGAATTCCGCCATGGCCCCGATCAAACTGCCGAGCCACACGGTACCGCCGCGCGGCGCGATCGAATCGCCGAAGACGGTCGTAATCAGCGAGCCCGCGCGCAACGTCGGGCGGGAGCGAAATTCGTCAACGAGAACCTGGCAGGCTGTGTCTGGTGTCATTCCGGAGCGTGCTTGCTTTCAGATCGGCCGACCATACAATCTGATACTAAATAACTCAAATCCCAATCCAATTTGTATCTCACCTTGGCTGCTGAAGCTGCGGCCACAGGAGACGTAATCATGAAGCTCGGCAATCTCGCGCAGGATCGCTGGATAGACGGCGACGGCGACGGCAAGACACTGGCGAGCGCAGTCAGCGGCGAAGCTGTGGCCAGCATCACCAGCGACGGCCTCGATTTCGGCGGCATGCTCGCGCACGCGCGCTCGGTTGGTGGCGATAATCTGCGCAAGATGACCTTCCACGAGCGGGGCGACATGCTCAAGTTGCTCGCGAAGTACCTGATGGAGCATAAGAAAGAGTTCTATGCACTGTCGACGGAGACCGGTGCGACGCGAGCGGACAGCTGGGTCGACATCGATGGCGGCATCTCCACTCTGTTCGTCTTCTCCAGCAAGGCGCGTCGCGAGATGCCGAACGATCATGTGTATCTCGACGGGCCGCCGGAACAACTGTCGCGCAACGGTACCTTTATTGGTCAGCATATCTACACGCCAAAGCTCGGTGCCGCAGTTCACATCAACGCCTTCAATTTTCCAATCTGGGGCATGCTCGAGAAACTTGCGCCAACACTGATTGCCGGCGTTCCGGCGATCGTCAAACCCGCATCGAGCACAGCGTATCTGACCGAACTCGCCGTAAAACGAATCATCGAATCGAGAATATTGCCTGCCGGCAGCCTGCAGCTGATCTGCGGCGGCGTCGGCGATCTGTTCGACCACCTGACCTGCCAGGACACGATCGCGTTCACGGGTTCCAAATGGACCGCGGAAAAATTGCAGCAACACCCGCGCGTCATCAGTGAGTCGGTCGCGTTCACCGCGGAGACGGATTCACTGAACGCATCGATACTCGGACCGGATGCGGTACCCGGTACCCCGGAGTTCGACCTCTATATAAAAGAGGTAACGCGCGAGATGACGAGCAAGGCGGGTCAGAAGTGCACCGCCATACGCCGCATCATTGCGCCGGCTGCGATCGCCGGCGAACTCGTCGATGCGCTGTCGACAGCGCTCGGCAAGATTCGCGTCGGTAACCCGGCAAGCAAGGACGTCGATATGGGGGCGCTGGCCAGCCAGGGGCAGCGCGACGAGGTTCGGGAGCGCATAGGCGACTTGTCCAGAGAAGCGGATGTCGTTTTCGGCGGTAGCGACGAATTCGAGGTTATCGATGCAGACAGCAGCAAAGGCGCCTTTTTCATGCCGACGCTGCTGCATTGCCAAGAGCCGTTCAAATCATCGGCCGTGCACTCTGTGGAAGCGTTCGGACCTGTCAGTACGGTTCTGCCCTACGATTCGACCAACGAGGCAATCGAGCTGGCGCGCATGGGCGAAGGCAGCCTCGTAGGTTCGATTATCACGAATGACAACAACGTCGCTCGTGAACTCGTGCTCGGTACTGCCGCGTACCACGGCCGCTTGATCGTCATCAATCGTCATTGCGCCGACGAATCGACCGGGCACGGCTCGCCGCTACCGCATCTCGTGCATGGTGGTCCGGGCCGCGCCGGTGGTGGCGAGGAGATGGGCGGCATCAGGGGCGTCAAACACTACATGCAACGCACTGCAATCCAGGGATCGCCCGAGACCTTGTCCGTCATC
>DAOWGY010000196.1 GCA_030641695.1 Gammaproteobacteria bacterium | reverse complement strand
TCCGCTGTAGACGCTATTTGATGCCGCTGCAGGTAATCGGCGATACCGGAATTGATCTTCGTGCATATGAGCGGATCGTAAAAAAGCGCGGTGCCAATCCCTACGGCCGTCGCCCCCGCGATCATGAATTCGATCGCGTCTGTTGCATTCGCAATGCCGCCCTGGCCGATGATCGGCACGCCATGCGGTGCGGCGACTTCGTAGACTTCACGCACCTTCAGCAATGCGATGGGTTTGATGGCCGGGCCCGACAAACCCCCGCGGATATTGCCGATGACGGGCTCACGCGTCTCGGCATCGATTGCCATGCCCATGACGGTATTGATGACTGCCAGACCGTCACTGCCGGCCTCGATACAGAGTCTTGCGTTGTCGCTAATGTCGGTCTGGTTTGGTGACAGCTTCGTGATAATCGGCTTCGTCGTCTCGTTGCGGCATGCGGCGACGACACGCGCGGACATTTCCGGGTCGTTGCCGAATTGCACGCCGCCCTCTTTGACGTTCGGGCAGGAAATGTTGATCTCGATCGCATCGATAGGCGAATCGTCGAAGCGCTTCGTGACGCGTGCGTATTCTTCGATCGTCGAGCCGGATACATTTGCGAAGAAACGCGTTTCGCTGAAGTCGAGGCCGGGAAGAATTTCGTTCACGACCTTGTCGACGCCCGGATTCTGCAATCCGATCGCATTCAGCATTCCCATCGGCGTTTCGTAGACACGATGCGGCGGGTTACCGAGTCGGGGCTCGGCCGTCGTGCCCTTGAGCACGACGGCGCCGACGTCACGATTCGAGAAGCCCTCAACACGCGTGTATTCTTCGCCAAAGCCGACACAGCCCGACAGCAGCACGATGGGCGAGTCCATCGGGATGCCGCAGAGGTTAACGTGAAGGGAATTGTCTTGCTTTACCATCGGGAGCGGCATTCTACAGCTAATGTTGTTGGGGCGCTTCTCGAGGCGCGAATGAGGAAAGGCAGAATAAAGCCCCGCTGACAAAGAGGTAAAATCATGCGCTTTCCCGGTCGCGGTCCGAGGACCGCTCCAACGACGCCTCGAGAGGCGCTCCAACAGCATGTTCAGCCTGATCCTGTACGAACCTGAAATACCGCCGAACACCGGCAACATCATTCGCCTGTGTGCGAACACCGGTGTGGCGTTGCATCTCGTGGAACCGCTCGGCTTCGAAATGGACGAGCCACGACTGAAACGTGCCGGGCTCGACTACCGGGAATTCGCGAGCGTGCAAACACACGCCACTCTGGAGCATTGCCTCGAGACCCTGGGCCGGCCGCGCACATTTGCGCTGAGTACGCGTGCTACGACGAGATATGACGCGCCCACCTACGAACAGGGCGATGCTTTTCTGATGGGACCGGAGACGCGAGGGTTGCCGCAGGTCGTACTGGAGTCGGTACCGCCCGAGCAGCGGCTGCGGTTGCCCATGTGCGTGGGCAACCGCAGTCTTAACCTGTCGAACGTGGCCGCTATCGTCGTCTTCGAGGCCTGGCGTCAGCGGGGTTTCCCCGGAGGCGCCTGATCAGGCGGCGGGCGCGATATTGCTGTTCAGGCGGAACAGGTTGCCTGGATCGTACTGACCCTTGACCGCCGTCAGCCGCTGGTAAGCCGGCCCGTAGTTGCCTGCCGCTTCGTGGCCGTCGAAATCGATATTGTCGTAGTAGCCGCCCATGTAGGGCTCGACGGCCTTGTACAAGGCGCGTGTCGCTGCAATCAACTCGTCGTCCATTGCCGGATCTCCCCAGCCAGCCGCAAATACGAGCATGATTTCGGCATTGCGGTGCGGGAACGCCGTGTCAGTTTCACCGACCCGTTTCACGGCGCCACCGGCCACGTGATTGGCGAGGAACAGGCGAGGATCGTAGGCATCGACGAGCGCGTCAACCAGTCCTTGCGACCACTCCTTGACCATGCCGTTCTTGGCGTAGGAACGAATACCGTGCCCGAAAGCGACATCGCTGTTTGTCTGCATGACCGTGTAATCCTGCATCGTAACGGCGTCGGCAATCGGTTTGCCGATGGCGCGCAGGGGTGCCAGTTCCTTCTCGCCTGCGGCCGGATCGCCGTTATAGACGACGTCCATGACAATCACGTCGCCGACTTCGGGAAGCTGCGCCATGACCGGTCCGACGTACATTTCGTCGGAAAGGCCGGCCGACCACTCGGCATAAAATTCGAGTACGTCGCGCGCCTGCGCCACCGGCCAGAGGATGCTGCCCGACAGCAAATTGCGCTCGAACGGATACAGCTGGAATTCGAATCCGGTAACGACGCCGAAGTTGCCGCCGCCGCCGCGGATCGCCCAGAACAGATCCGGATCCTGTTCCGCGCTGATGTTCCGGACCACGCCATCCGCGGTAACGATTTGGGCGCCGGTGACATTGTCTACCGCCAGCCCGTACTTCCGGTTCAGTCGCCCGAATCCGCCACCGAGCGTAAAGCCGCCGACACCGGTGTGTGAAACGACACCCGCCGTCGTCACGAGACCTTTCTCGAGCGCCGCGGCATCGAGCGCGCCGAGCAATGCGCCACCCTCTGAACGTGCGCGCTGCGTCTCGGCGTCAGCGGTAACCGTGTTCATCTGCGACAGATCGATCATCAGGCCACCATCGCAGACGGACTTGCCCGGCCAGCTGTGACCGCCGCCGCGGACGGCAACGAGCAAATCGCGTTCTGCCGCGAAAGTCACTGCCTTGCTGACGTCGTCGGCGCTCATGCAGCGCGCGATCAGTGCAGGGCGCTTGTCGTGCATGCCGTTCCAGATCGTGCGCGCACCGTCGTATTGTGGATGTCCGGACAACATGACCGGCCCCGACATCGCCTCGCCGAGTTCCTTGATCGCCGCTTTTTCGAGCTCGAGTTCGGCCCCATCGAGCGAAACGGCAGCGATGCTGGTATCAACCTGGGTCGCTTCGGGTGTTTGCTTTCCGCAGGCCGGCAGGAATGCTGCGGCCACGCCGGCCGCTACCGCTGAGCGGCAAAACAGACGTCTATCCATGATGGTTCCCCTATAGTTTTGTATTTATCAGCAGTACCCGACAGCTTAGATTGTCGCGACTAAATTTTCCAGTCGATCAATCAGCTGTCGGCAGGCTTACGAGTTCCGTGTCGGGGTGGAAGGTGAACCAGGCGAACCAGAACAGCCGCGTCGCGACATGCTGCTCACCATCCTGATCGCGCAGCGAGACAGAACCATCGTCATGTAGCGTGGTTGTAAGCCGCAGATCGCCGAGCTCGTGCTCATAGACGCTGGATTTTTCGAGCAAGGATTGTGTATAGGCGATGGACGAACCACCCAGGTCAAAGCCATACACGACCGTCTTCGGATGGACCCGGTTGTCTTCCTTGTTGACCGGAAACATCAAGCCTCTGGCATCACGATAGCGGGCGTAGGGATCTACGGAGTAGTCCGTCCCGAATCCCGTGTCGGTCGACAACACGAGTGTGTCAGGGTGCGCATCACGCCAGCGCGACCATGTCGTCATCGTGACAGGCACCAGCGTCAGTTGCTCGCCGGTTTTAGGTCCGACAATGCCCCTGGCCACGATCTGGTCCCAGAGCGTGCCGCTTTCCCGGTCATAAAACACCAGGTCGCTGTTGTACAACAAACCCGATACGCCGAACTCAGTGACCGTGTCACCGACCTTGCGGTGTATGCCAACCGCGGAGCCGCACAGCGGACACCAGGTTATCGCGATCGGTGTGCCGCCGATCGTGTCGTTGACGATCTCGTGACGATCGAGGATGCGAGCCGGATAGGCACGATGATCGCCGTTCAGTGAGATCGCGATGACCCTGTCTTCGTCTGCTACATGCGTGGCGTCCGCAGCCGCAACATACTTCGGCTTGTCGATAGACGGTATGCAGTCACGCGCAGGGCAACCCTGGTGCAAGTCGGTCAGGGCAACGGATTTTTTGGTCGTGTCGTCGAAACCAAAAGTATCTCTGAGAATATCGGTGTCATAGCTGCGCTGTGCGTACGTCAAGGGCGCCGACAGCAAAAGTGCGAACAAAGCGAGCAGCTGAAATGGTCTGGACATTGCGATTTTCTTGCCCCGGGAAACGCTAGTGTTCCGACTTGAGATCCCGGCCCATCAGCGCGCCGACTGCTTCGCGCGGCGATGCGCCATCGTGGATGATGCGATACACCTGGTGACATATCGGCATCTCGATACCGAGCTTTTCCGCAACCTCGATGACGGCCTCGGCGGCCATAACGCCTTCGACGACCTGCTGTATTTCCTCTTGCGCCTCGGCGATCGACTTGCCGCTGGCAAGCGCCAGGCCCATGCGACGATTGCGTGACAGATTGTCTGTGCAGGTCAGCACGAGATCACCCATACCGGCCAGCCCCATGAAGGTTTCCTGCCGCGCACCCAGTGCAACGCCCAGTCGAGTCATTTCGACAAGCCCGCGAGCGATTAGTGCGATTCGGGAATTCGCACCGAAGCCCAGGCCATCCGACATGCCGGCACCGATGGCGAGAACATTCTTGACGGCGCCGCCGACCTCAACGCCAATCATGTCGTCCGAGGTATAGGCGCGAAAATTGTCGCCTGAAATTGCGGTGGCGAGATCACGGCCAAACTCTTCGTTGTTGGCGGCGATGGTCATCGCCGTTGGCAAACCTTCCGCGACCTCCTTGGCGAATGTTGGTCCTGATAACACGGCAACGGGTCGATCTTCACCGAGTACCTCTGCAGCGACCTGGTGCGGCAACTTGCCGCTGTGCAGTTCAAACCCCTTCGTAGCCCAGCAGACCCGAGAATCAGCACCGAGGTAATCGAGGGCCTTTGTCAATGTGGCACGTAGACCGTGGCTGGGTACCACGACAAGTACGTCGCGTATGCCTTCAAGACAGTCGCCGAGGTCCGGGTGAGCCGTCAGGTTGTCAGGAAATTTGATTCCGGGGAGATAGCGAACATTCTCACGGTCTGTGACCATCGCTTCGAGCAGGTCGAGCTCGACAACGCCACCGAGCCGAACATCACAACCAGAGCGCGCAAGCTGCAGAGCCAGCGCCGTTCCCCAGGAACCCGCGCCGACGACAGCGATCGCTTGTGAAGAGTCTGCGATTATCAGTGTGTCTCCGCGGCCGCCCCCTCTGCCTGCTGTTGCAGAGACTGCTGATACAGCGCATCGAAATTAATCGGCTGCATCACGAATTCGGGAAAGCCGCCCTTCTGGATTGTGCTGGCGATAGACTCGCGCGCATACGGGAACAGTACGTTGGGGCAGAAGCTGCCGACGACAGCGTTCATCTCTTCCTTGTTGTAGCCGTTGATTTCGAACAGTCCGGCCTGCTGCAATTCAACGAGGAAGATAGTCTTCTTGTCGTCCTCTTTTTCCTTCGCGTCGACTGTGATCGTAAGAACGACCTCGTGCAGTGTGTCACTAACCGAAGTATGCGCACTGCGCAGGTTGAGGTTGGTGTTCGGTGACCACTCCTGCCTGTTGAAGACATCCGGCGTCATCGGTGATTCGAAGGAAAAGTCCTTCACATATATTTTTACTACTGAAAGCCGCTTTTCGGCGTTCTGATTGTCCTGTTCAGCCATTTCTCGTTCCTGATCTATGAAGAAGTCTCGCTGACGCTGTGGTCCGCGAGCAGTTTATCCAGTTCGCCGCTCATGTCGAGCAGGCATAACTCATCAAAGCCGCCGACATGATTATCGCCGACGAAAATCTGTGGCACCGAACGGCGCCCGCTGCGAGCTTCCATTTCGGCAAAAAGGGTGGCGTCTCTCGAGACGACAATGTCCTCGAAGCGTACGCCCTTGCGCGTAAACAGCATCCTCGCAGCCGCGCAATATGCGCAGGCTTGGTTACCGTAGATGATTACTGGTGTGTCGCTACTCATCACTGTCCGGCCTACTGCTTCTTGCCCTTGCCCTTGCCTTTGCTCTTGGTTTTCTTGCCGGTGACTACAGGCAGGCCGGACTGGTCCCACGCCGCCATGCCGCCCTTTAGTCCATAGACACTTTCAAGGCCGGTATTGCGCAATG
>DAOWGY010000233.1 GCA_030641695.1 Gammaproteobacteria bacterium | reverse complement strand
TTCCATGCAACCGGCAAACGCCTCCGACGCCTGCCCCTGAAACTCTAGTTCACGCGCGATTCAACAGCGCTTCGCGGACCGCTTTTGGTCTGCGGTTATCCCTGATGCTGCGGTGAGAGTCGCTGTGATATTAGTGACTTGGGCACGATTCGATCGCTGCAGAGGAGGCTCGCGATGAAAGCAACTTCTATCCTGGCGCTGTTTGTAGTTTCCATTGCCGTCATCGGCGGCTGTGATCGTGATCGCATGTCCGAGCGTGGTTTCAGTCTGCCGGCAGGCGATCCGGTCGCCGGACGTGACACCTTCCTGTACATGCAGTGCCATCAGTGTCATATGATCGAGGGCGAGGAATTTCCGGAAATAGCCGGCCTGGATCCACCCTATGTCGAACTGGGTGGGCCGGTAACGCGCGTGAAAACCTATGGCGAACTCGTCACGGCCATCATTAATCCATCGCACAAGCTGGCAGACGGCTATCCCCCGGAGCTGGTATCGGAGGGCGGCGAGTCGAACATGTACGTTTATAATCGTTACATGACCGTGCAGGAACTGATTGACCTGGTCATGTTCCTGCAGCCGCATTACGACGTGATTGTCCCGAGGTACGACTACAGGATGTATCCCTAGAAGCGCGTCGATTCAGCCAGCTCGGTCGACTCGCGTCGCATAACAGCCGCGCTTGGCGTTATGCAGGTGGAGAAAACTGACTTCGTCGTTCGCGAGCATGCGCTCGATGACAGCTTCGATCGCGTCACCAGGAATGACGTCGGCATCGATCATCATGTCGTCACTGTCGAAGGCACGCACCGATAGCAATCGCAGTCGTAGCGACTCCGGAACCTCGTTCGATGCGAGTTCTGCCCGAGTCGCCCTTTCCTTGACGAAAATGGCGTGGCTGGACCGGTAGGGTGAGTCGGTTGGCAAGTGCTCGTAGTTGAACAGCAACACTGTCTCGCCGATCTCCACATCTTCGAGCGACACCCGGCAGGGGTAGCCCGGCTTTGCGTCGACGGTCATGCGCCGCACGCCGGCCGTTGCCAGAGACTCCTCGTCCTTGCCGAACAAATGGCTGAATTCGTCCTCATGCAGCGCTGAAATTTGATATCCCATTGGGGTCTTCCTTTGTGAATCGAGGCGTTGATTTTATTCAGTCCGGGGCCTGATTCTGGCCGGAATCGGACCTGGAATCACAAAAAAAAGCCCCGCCACGATGGCGGCCGGTGAGGCGGTTAAGAGTTCTTCATATTTGGCTTTCCAGACTAATGTCATTGTTGGCGGAGTCTTGCGTTGAACATATTCTGTTGATTGAAGTCCGGTGTCCTTATACGTCGCGGGTTTAGCCAAGTGTGTCGCATGTCATTGACATTGTTGAAGGCGTTGTGAAACGCTTGCATGGGGATGAAAAGGGCACGGCGCCTGAAAAGGCGCTTCGCAAAGCCACCGGTCTACGGATCTTCTAGGATAGCGGGGTTACCATCATGGCATTTATGCTGGGCATTACGCCTTGGCCAGTCGCTTCGGCGTTACTCTGGATAATTCTTATTGTTTCAGCGCTTTACCTGGCGCGTGGCACGGCTCACAAGGCCATACACGCGACTGCGCGAGGGCTTCATCACAGTTTTCGTACGGCGTCGAAGGCGGTCTTGCGCTCGCAAGGAAATCTCGCGGCACGCAATCGCGATGTATTACTCGCCGCCGGGCGTGAAGCCAAGGAACGCATCATCGAACGCGAGTTCGACCGCATTAATGACACCGTGCGTAAGGACCTGGCCAACTACTCGGCATTGCATCGCTCTCTGGACGAGTCGATCAGTCGTATCGAAGACGATCATCAGGAGTCGGTCAACGTACCGCCGGATCCGCCTGGCTGGGTAAAAGCGGTCGAGGCGATCGCCAAAATCGACGAACGAGAGGGCCGTTTCGGCGTCGGCAATATCCTGAATGATATTCACAAGTCGCTCGTACGTGCGCACAAGGAGGCGATGATTGCCTACCAGTCCACAAGCGCGAAGCGTCATGCCCTGCTGCGAAAAATGCGGCCGGAATGGCGGCAGATTCAAGAGTCGCTGGCCAAGGTCGGCAAGAACGTGGACAGTCTGCTGGCACGATCCGTCACGATCGATCGACTCATGCAGGAGTATGAGGACATCGTGCGCGGCCACGACCGTGCAGTATCCGTGCTGTCCTCGTCATCGCTGGTGAATTTCTTCGTGTCGGCGTTCGTGCTTGCCATCGCTATTGGCGGCGCCGCGATCAACTTTTCCCTGATTGCACGGCCTATGGCGGAAATGGTCGGTGGCACCAGTGTGATCGGCGGCTTTCGCACGGCGGATATCGCAGCGCTTGTGATCATTTTGGTCGAGATCTCGATGGGCCTGTTCCTGATGGAATCGCTCCGCATCACGCGTCTTTTTCCGGTGATTGGCGCGCTGCCCGACAAGTTGCGCGTGCGCATGGCCTGGATCACGTTCACGATTCTGTTGTTGCTTGCGAGTGTCGAGGCCGGGCTTGCTTACATGCGTGAAGTATTGCTGCACGATTCGCTCGCAACGAGTGCGCTGCTGCGCGGCGATGTCGCGGCGACAGCGACCAATCAATACCTTTGGATCACAACCGCAGCGCAAATGGGCATGGGATTCATCCTGCCGTTTGCACTGACATTCGTCGCTATTCCACTGGAAACATTTGTGCATTCATTGCGTACTGTCGTCGGGCTGATCGGCATCGGTATGCTGCGGTTCACGGCACTCGCGCTGCGTGTGCTCGGCAATATCTCGTTGTATCTCGGCGTACTGCTTGAACAGCTCTATGACTTGCCGCTGTTTGTTCCGCTCTGGCTCGAACAGCGCATGGCGCAGAACGAAGACGGTAGCAGCCGGCCGGCGTTTTCCGGGAGGGCGAGATCATGAGACGACTTGTCATCACACTGTTTTGTGCTCTGCTCGTTTCGTGCAGTAGTGAAAGCCCGCAGAACAACGGCGTGTACATGCTGCTCGATACGTCCGGCACCTATAGTGAGGAACTCAC
>DAOWGY010000272.1 GCA_030641695.1 Gammaproteobacteria bacterium | reverse complement strand
GTGCACCGATCTGCTCAGGCCGACGGGGTATTCCTCTCCGTCATGGCTCGCTACGCTGCGCTTTACTTCCGTCGAGGAACACCCCGCCGGCCTTCGTCGCTGATCGTCCAAGGCGGGCTGACGGGGATGTTTTTCGAGGAAGTAAAGGCCGCTCTCGCACATCCCTGTGCTCCGCGGCATTGGGCCATCCATGGTCGGCACGCACCGAAGGGAGCCATGACGAGAAAAAGCATCCCCGCAGCCCGCCCTGAGCAGATCGGTGCACTAGCGAGTTGTGGGCGTGATGCGTCCGTCGGGGTGGAATGTCAGGCCCGGGTTTTCGAAGTCCTTGATGCTAAGGCCGCGGATCATGTTGAGGGCGCGGTTTTCGGGATCGATTGACGGGCCTGCCGGGCGAAGTTGCACAGTCGATACGATTTCACCTTCGAGAAAGCGGCCGCTTGCATCGAGCGTCACGATCAGTATCGGTGCAATGCCTTTGATTCCCGTCACGCTGATGCCGTAATAGGTTGCGAAGTTGCCGAGGCTATAGGCGATGAGGCGATCGTTGTAGCGCTCCATCGCGCGCACGACATGCGGACCATGGCCGATGACAAGATCGGCGCCCGCATCCACAACCATGCGCGCGAAGCGAACTACGTCACCCCGCGGTTCACCGTAATACTCCTCTTCGTCGAACGGCAGGCGCGTCACGTCCTGTCCCTCGGCGCCGCCGTGAAATGACACGATGACAATGTCATGTGTGCGGTCGAACTCTCTGACCGTTCGTTCAGAGAGTTCGTAGTCGAGCAACAGGTTCGAGTTCCTGGTGACGGCATAGGCGAGCATCGCGACGCGCAAACCGCGAACCTCGAAACTCGCGAAGTCACCTTCGCGGCCGGAGTGATGCACAGCGGCGCGATCGAGTGCCTGCATCGTCATCGTACGGCCTTCTTCACCGAAATCCCGCGCGTGGTTATTCGCCAGGCTCAGTACATTAAATCCGGCCGCGCGGTAGTGGTAGGCATAACGTGTCGGAGAGCGGAACAGGTAACAGGCTTTCGGGTTGCTGCATTTTTTGCCTGGTTCACCACCGTCAACCAGTACGCCCTCAAGATTGCCGAAGGCGACGTCGGCGGACCAGAACCACGGTGCGACATCGGCAAGGAAGCCGATGCCGTCATCGTCAGGCAGATGGTTTTCGGGAAAGTCGGTGCCGATCATCATGTCGCCGACAGCGGCAATGCTGATGGTTGATGTCCCACCGGAGTCGGACGTTCGGGGTTGCGGCGCAGCCTCGACAGGCTTCGGGATGTCCGCAGGGTTGGGGACTGCGGTGATCGAGTCCGTTGTCGTACAGGCTGTCAGAGACAGCAGGATGGTTGCGATGAGGCTTGTCTGATACCTATTCACCGAGACGAATGCGCAAGACGTCGATTTTCGCCGCGCGCAGGCGGCTGCGTAACATGTTCAGTTCCTCGAGGTCATCGGTCGGACCGATGCGCACCCGATGGTAGGTCTTGTCATCGATCGTCACGCGCTGAATATTCGACTCGATGCCCTGTAACGCAAGCTGCGCGCGCCGCCGGTCCGCATCTTCGAGACGGCTGAACGAACCAGCCTGCAGCACGTAAAGGCCGGGCTGTAAGATGGCCTGCGGTTCGACGTCAGCCATCACGTCGAGTTCCTGCTCGGGAATCACGACTTCGAAATTGGGTAGTACGTTGTAAAAGGTGAAACGGCTTTTTTTCGCGTCTTCATCGCCGGCTTCGGTCGCAATCTCGCGATTGTTGTCGATCGCGTTTTGGAGGCTTGCGGGCTCACGCGTATCAGCGCTGACAGTGGCGGGCCGGCGATCGTCCCTGACGTAGATCGCGAATGCCACCGAAAGACCGATCGCCAGACCGAACAACATCCAGACCCAGCTCGGGTACTCGTGCTTCTTGCTGCGCGCCGTACGGCGCTTTTTACGTTTTTTTGCCACTACATCGATTCTGGTGCTGACACACCGAGGATTATGAGCCCGTTGGCGATCACGTGCCGGGTCGCTGCGCAAAGCGCGAGCCGGGCATCGCGCAGGCTGTCGTCACCAACAATAAACACGTGTGCGTTGTAATAAGTATGGAAGTCGTTGGCCAGGTCGCGCAAGTAATGTACCAGGTGCTGTGGTGCAAGGTTTCCGGCGGCCAGGTCAACGACTTCCGGATACCGACTCAGGGCCGTCATGAGCGCCTTTTCCTGTGCTTCGGTGAGCAGCGAGAGGCTCGCGCGCCCGTTCGCTTCATCCCACGCATAGTTCTTTTCCGCGAGCTGGCGAAACACGCTCGCGATACGAGCATGCGCATACTGGATGTAATACACGGGGTTGTCATTCGATTGTGATTTCGCGACGTCGAGGTCGAAATCGAGATGCTGGTCGTTGGAACGCGACACATAAAAGAAGCGTGCGGCATCGTTACCGACATCGGCTCGCAACTGCCGTAGCGTGTCGAACTCGCCGCTGCGCGTCGACATTTTTACTTTCTTGCCACCACGATACAGGGCGACAAACTGCACGAGTTCCACCTTGAGGTCCTCGGCCTTGTAGCCCATAGCATCGAGCCCCGCCTTCACTCGCGTAACGTAGCCGTGATGGTCCGCGCCCAGGATGTCAATGAGGTGATCGAAGCCGCGCTCGCGCTTGTCGAAGTGATACGCGATGTCGGATGCGAAATAGGTTTTAGCGCCATTCTCGCGAATAACGACACGGTCCTTTTCATCGCCAAAGTCCATGGCCCGAAACCAGGTTGCGCCGTCTTTTTTGTACAGCATGCCACGCTCGTCGAGCACGGCCAGTGTGTCGTCGATGCGGCTGCTCTTTGTCAGGCTTTGTTCCGAGAACCAGCGGTCGAACGTCACACCGAATTCGGCGAGATCCTCTTCGATGTCATCACGGATTGAGTCGATCGCCTGCTGGCGGAGGCGATCGAAACCATCATCGCCGAGCAGTGTTTTGGCGCGCCCGATGAGCGCCTCGATATGCGCTTCCTTGTCGCCGTCCGGCGCATCGGCCGGAACGCCTTCCATCAACGTTTCCTGATCGACAACGTCGATATCGTCCGTATTGATCGCAGCCGCGATGTCGCCAATGTATTCGCCGCGGTAACCGGCCGTCGGGAACGCAAGCTGCGTGCCACCCCGTTCGAGCCAACGCAGCCAGACGCTGACGCCGAGGATATCCATCTGCCGACCGGCGTCATTGACGTAGTACTCACGATGTACCGGGTAACCCACGGCCTCGAGCAGGTTGCCGACGGTCGCGCCGTAGGCCGCATGCCGGCCGTGGCCGACATGCAACGGCCCGGTCGGATTGGCGGAGACGAACTCGAGCAGGATGCGCGGTGCCGACCTGGGCGCGTGCCTGCCGTACTCGTCGGCCAAGTCGAGCATGGTCACGATCTCGGCATGGAATGCGGCAGGACTCAGAGAGAAATTGATGAAACCGGGGCCCGCGATCTCGACCTTGTCGATCTGGTCGGTGTCGGGCAATTGCTCCACGATGGCCGCTGCCAGGTCGCGCGGGCTGCGGCGCGCCGGTTTTGCGAGCCGCATCGCGATATTGGACGCAAAGTCACCGTGCGAGGCGTCGCGCGTACGTTCCACTGTACTGCCGATGTCGAGGTCACCGATGGCATCGGCGAGCTCAGGCAGCCCGGCAAGAGCATCATTCAGGAATTGCGCGATTGCGGATTTCATAAAGTGCTTGGATCCAGCGAGCCGGCGATTCTACCCGTAATAGCGGCATTGCGCCCAACTCTAAAACAATTCCACGGGGTCGACGTCGATTGACCAGCGGACCTTTCTGGACGCCGGTTCATTCTCGAGCGCTGGCCGGAGTTCACGAAGCACGTCATGCAGGGCGCGGCGGTCGGCGCTCTGCAACAGCAATTGCGCACGGTAGCGGCCTGCTCGTCGAGCCATCGGGGCGTCGACCGGCCCCAGCACGCGCAAGCGCTCACCTCCACTTGTCGCAATACGTGCCGCCGCGACATCCAGAAACGCGTGTGCATCGCTGCGGCGGTGGGCGGCCGAGCGGATCAACGCGAGCCGCGTGAAGGGCGGCCAGTGCGTCGCCCGGCGCTCTTCGAGCGCATCCCTCGCGACGCCCGGATAGCCGCCATCGATCAGGCGATGCCAGAATGGATGAACCGGAAATGCGGTTTGAATGAGGACTTCGCCCACGCGACTTTCGCGCCCGGCGCGCCCGGCGACCTGGATGATGGACTGGGCGAGGCGCTCGTCGCTGCGGAAGTCGGTGCCGAAAAGCCCCTGGTCCGCGTTGACCACGCCGACCAGCGTGAGCTTCGGGAAGTGATGGCCTTTCGAGAGCATCTGCGTGCCGACGAGGATGTCGGCTTCGCCGAGCGTCGCTTGCTGCAACGCCTCATCCATCGCACCTCTGCGTTGGGTGCTATCGCTGTCGATGCGCATGATGCTGTTCTGCGGAAATCGGCGGCGAAGGACGTCCTCGAGCCGCTGCGTTCCTTCGCCGAGCGGCCGCACGGTTTCACCGCACTCGCTACAGGTTTCGTCAAGCACCCGCGAAGCGCCACAGTGATGGCAGCGCAGAGTACGGTCGTGTGCGTGCACGGTCATGCGCGAGTCACAACGTGCGCACTCCGCGACGTGGCCACAGGCCGTGCAAATGAGGGTCGGCGCAAAGCCGCGGCGATTCAGGTACATCAGTACCTGCCCGCCGGATCCGAGGTGTTCGTCGATCGCAGCGGCAAGCGGCTCGCTGAGCCCTTCCGTCGATGCCGAGCGGCTGAGGTCGACGAGCCGCACGCGAGGAGGACGGGCGCTGCCT
>DAOWGY010000028.1 GCA_030641695.1 Gammaproteobacteria bacterium | reverse complement strand
GAGGAACCAGGGTGTCGAGGCGGGCGAACTCCTGTTTCAGGTCGAACCCGATCGCTACGCGCTGGCGGTCGACACTGCGAAGGCAAACCTGCAGTCGGCACGGCAGGCAACCGGCGCATCAACAGCCAATATCAACGCAGCCGAGGCCCAGGTAATTTCTGCGATCGCCATTCGGCTACGTGCAGAGCAGGACATCGTGCGTTTACGCCGTATAAAGGAAGAGGATCCGGGTGCGATCTCCGAAAGGCGCATCGAACTTGCCGAAGCCACATATACGGCGGGTAAGGCGTCAGTCAAAGCCGCCGAAGCCAACCTCGAAAGAGCACGACAAGACCTCGGCGAAACGGGTGACGAGAACTTTCGTATATTGCAGGCGCAAGCTGGCCTCGAGCAGGCCGAGCTAAACCTTCTGAGGACCTCTGTACTCGCACCAGATAACGGGGTTGTCACTGAAGTTCGCGTGGATCGTGGCAACTTTGCCCAGGCCGGTGCACCGTTGATGACGTTTCTTGCAACGCACGACATCTGGGTTCAGGCGGACTTCACCGAGAACAATCTCGGCAACATCAAGCCCGGCGCCGTAGTCGAGATCGTGTTCTATGCATTGCCCGGCAAGGTCGTCAAGGGGACGATCAGGACTACTGGTTTCGGCGTAAACGTCGACACGGCGCCGTTAGGAAGTCTGCCCACCATCGAGAACAACCGCCAGTGGCTGCGGGATGCGCAACGGTTTGCGGTGCTGGTCGACTTCGAATTGCCGAGTGCTGAAGAGCGCCTGGGTATTCGCGTCGGGGCGCAGGCTTCTGTGATGGTCTACACGGGCGGTGGCTTCCTGTTCAACTCGATCGCCTGGATCAAGATGCGTCTCATCAGCGTATTCACTTACATTTACTGAGTCTCAGAAATTGGACATCGCACAAGTTCGCATCCTGCGCCTCGCGTTCGGCACCGGCTCGTCAATGTGGTTTTCGCAGGCCGTCGGCTGGGACATGTCATTCATCGCTCCGGTCATCACGATGTTCATCCTTGCGTTGCCATTCCCGGCACCCAAGCTCAAATCGGGTATCTCGTTCGTAGCGGTATTCACTTTGTCGCTCTACGCGGGACTGCTGCTGTTGCCGATGTTGCTGAATCAGCCAATGGCCGGTGTGCTGTTACTGATTCTCGCTTTGTACTGGAGTTTCTATTACACGGCGAAAGGCGGCTCGGCCGTTCTCGGGACATTTGTGACGGTCGGCATTGGCCTCAGCACCGCCGTGGGATCTGTCAGCGTGGATGCAACATTGATGCTGATCAGCGGCATGAGCATGAATGTTCTGATTGGCGTCATCTTTGTCTGGATTGCGCACGCGGCGATTTCCGATTCGATGGCACGCGTCGACGAGAGTCAGCCTGCCGGCAAGCCTCCCGAAAAACCGCAACCCGATCTCGCCGAGGCGAGATGGAGCGCGTTTCGCTCGCTGCTGATCGTGTTTCCGGTGGCCCTCTGGTTCATGCTCTCGAGTGCGAGTACGGCTTATGTTCCTGTCATCATCAAAGTCGCATCCATGGGACAACAGGCGACGAACGAGGGAGCCCGGCTGGCGGGGCGCTCGCTGATCGTGTCCACACTCATTGGCGGTGCCGGCGCAATTATTGGATGGCAGGTATTGCGCGTCGTCCCGACCCTGTCGATGTATGCGCTCCTGATCGCTCTCGGTGCGCTGATCATGGGTCCGAGGATATTCCAGGGGCGCGCGATGCACCCGCAGGCCGGAACCTGGTCCTACGGCTACCTGACGATGATCGTCATACTGGCACCCGCTGTTATGGACAGCACCGGCGGCACCAGTGCCAATGTAGCGTTCTGGAGCCGGCTACTCATGTTCGGACTCGCCACGCTGTATGGCGTCGTTGCCGTTTATGTCGTCGATGCGTTCCGGCCAGGAGCCAGACTCGTATCCGCCTAGGGAAATTTGGCGAATATATCCGCGATCGCGCTATCCAGTACCTGGTCCCTGTTTTCCCGCATGCTGTCAGTGACACGTGCGGTTGCGGCACCCTCCCAGACCAGTTGGTTGCGTGCGACGTCAACGATATCCACGCCGAGCGTTCCCTCAGTCCTCTGCACGACCTCCGTGGTCGACATACTCATGCTGTAACCGCCCCAGGTGCCGTAGCGACCCCGACCATGGTGCACACTTGCGCCGCTGGATGGCCGCGTCTGTAACGTCTCGCGTGAGGACAATACGAAATTGACGAGCAGGTCAGGATTGCTGTCGACACGCCGGAGGCCGGACATTTCGAGCTCCCGCGTCGTTGATTCGATCAGCTGCTTGCTTTCCAGCGACTGCACATTGCCACGATCTGTCGACAGTGGT
>DAOWGY010000296.1 GCA_030641695.1 Gammaproteobacteria bacterium | reverse complement strand
TTTTTCAATGCCGGACTTTTCAGCACCGGCTATGCTGCCGCGAAACTCGGTCGTTTCTATGCGGCCGCAATCGCCGATTCCGAGATCGGGTTCGACATGATCTTCGGGCCCGCTTACAAGGGCATACCGCTCGCAGCCCTGGCCGCTGCCTCGCTTGCCGAGCAATACGACATCGATGTGCCCTACTGCTACAACCGCAAGGAAGCGAAGGCCCACGGTGAAGGTGGCAGCGTGGTCGGCGCCCCGCTGAAGGGTCGCGTCCTGATTGTCGACGACGTCATCACGGCAGGGACCGCCGTCAGAGAGGTATACCAGCTGATTACGTCAAGTGGCGCCGATATTGCGGGCCTCGCAATCTCGCTGGATCGCCAGGAGCGCGGACAGGGATCACTCTCCGCCGTACAGGAGTTGAAGTCGTCGCTGGGCATTCCGGTAGTCAGTATCGTGCAGCTGGACGATTTGATCGATATCCTTGAAGAATCAAAGGATTACGCCGAGCATCTTGACCCCGTGCTGGCCTACCGCCGCAAGTACGGCGTGACCGGCTAGGGGCCTGCAGCCCGCTGCCGGCACTTGTTTACAGAATACGCCGCACGGACTAAGCTCAGAAAAGCGAACTGGGTCGCGAATTCGCGACGACCTCCATGGCATATTTGGGACCATGCGTAAAACAGCTATAACCGCTGCAGCTCTCCTCTCACTGGTACCACTGATCGCCACCGGCGAGGTGGATCGCGTTTACAAGTGGGTGGATGAAGAAGGCCAGGTGCATTACGGCGACAGCATCCCGCCGGAGTACTCGGATTTGCCGAAGCAGGTGCTCAATGATTTTGGTGTGACGGTCGATCACCTCGACGGCAGAAAGACCGAGGAGCAATTGGCGGCCGAACGCAAAGCGGCTGCATTGAAGCTACAAAAGGAACTGCAGATACAGGCCGACAGGGCGCTGCTCGCAACCTATCTCTCCGTCGACGAGATCGTCATGCATCGTGACCGGCGGGTCGAGTTGTTCCAGGCGCAGTCGCGTGTCACGGAGCTGTATCTTCGCAATCTCGAGCGCCGCCTGACGAAGCTGAAACGCGATGCCTCTCGCTACCGTCCTTACAGCACGGATCCCGAAGCGCCGCTGATCGACCCTGACCTCGTTGCCGATATTACCGACACTCAGGATACGATTGCTCGCCACCAGCGAAACCTGCTGAAGTTCCAGGAGGACGAGCGCGTGATGGTCACTCGCTTCCAAGGCGACATCAACCGCTTCAAATCGCTCAAGGGCTTATAGAATTCGCTCTGCTCAGGCCGTGCCTGAGTGCCCGAAACCTCCATCACCACGATCGCTGTCGTCGAACTCTTCGACGACCTCGAAACGCACTTGCTCAACGGGCACAAACACCATCTGCGCAATACGCTCGCCCGGCTGTACGTCATAAGCCTTCGAGCTGCGATTCCAGCACGAAATGAATACCTGCCCCTGGTAGTCGGAGTCGATCAGGCCGGTCAGGTTGCCGAGGACGAGACCGTGTTTGTGTCCCAGCCCCGATCGCGGCAACAGCACGGCCGCGAGGCCGGGGTCGGCGATATGAATTGCGAGGCCCGTTGGAACCAGCTCGGTCTCGCCCGGCGCGACGGTCAATGGCTCGTCGATGCAGGCACGCATATCGAGCCCGGCGGAACCGTCAGTCGCGTAATGCGGCAGCGGTATCGAGTCGCCGAGGCGTGAATCCAGAACCTTCAGTTCGATCAGGCGCAAAATCTGCCTCCCCGTTCTTTTTTCTTTTAGTCTTTAATCGAGACAATCGAAAGCGCGGGCTGTGTGTCTGGCCCGCGCGTCGATGTGAAGCGTTCGACAATCAGGTCCATAAGCTCGTGCGCCAGTTCCGTCTTTGCCATTTGCGGAAAGGCTCTCTCACCACCGGCCCACAGGACTTCCACAGAGTTGTCATCGTAGTCGAATCCGCAGTCGCTGCCCACGCGATTCGCAACGATCATGTCGAGCTTCTTGTTCTCGAGCTTGCCTAGCGCGTAGTCGCGAACCCGCTCCGTCTCTGCCGCGAAGCCAACCGTGAACGGGACGTCACCAAGCGCGGCAACGGAAGCCAGGATGTCCGGGGAACGGACAAGCTCGAGGCTCATCGTGTCTTTTGTCTTTTTGATCTTCTGTGTCGCCCGGTCCGCCGGACGGTAATCCGCCACGGCCGCAGCAGCGATGAAGATATCGACATCCACGATGCTCGCGTGCGTAGCGGCATGCATTTCTTCGGCTGTCTCGACGCGTTGCACCTCGACACCATTTGGCTCCTGCAACATGACGGGCCCGCTGACCAGGATGACTCGTGCCCCTTTGGCATGTGCCGCGGATGCGATTGCATAGCCCATCTTGCCGGAGCTGCGATTGGTAATGTATCGAACGGGGTCGATCGGTTCGCGTGTCGGGCCCGCCGTGACCAGCACGGTTTTTCCCGCAAGCGGACCGTCAACGACGGCACCTGCGAATTCCGGGTCACACACGGCCGCCGCGATGTCATCGGGGTCGAGCATGCGACCTGCGCCTTCCTCGCCACATGCCTGCGATCCGACATCGGGACCGAGAATCCGCATGCCGCGTTGCTCGAGCATGTCGCGGTTGGCCTGTACCGCCGGATTTGCCCACATAACCCGGTTCATTGCCGGCGCTATCGCGATTGGCGCTTCGGTCGCAAGACAGAGCGTCGTGAGGAGATCCGGCGCGCCGCCGCCGGCCAGGCGTGCCATGATTTCCGCGGTCGCTGGCGCTATGAGCACGAGATCGGCCCAGCGGGCGAGCTCGATATGGCTCATCGATGCCTCGGCTTCCTTGTCCCACAGGTTGGTACGTATCGGCCGGCCCGAAACGGCCTGCAGCGACGTCGGCGTCACGAATTCCTCGGCCGAGGCCGTCATCACGATCTGAACGTCGGCACCGCGCTCGCGCAGACGGCGCACGAGTTCCGGTGTCTTGTAGGCGGCGATGCCGCCGGTGATGCCGAGTACGATATTCACAGTGTTCAGCTTAGCCTGTCATTCCCCGGGATTTCCAGAGAAAAGCCTGCGAATCGGGCATTCGTATCCAGATTGTTTGCTTGTATGGAAATTCTCGCAGGGCATTATCTGAGCATTAACGAGGCGCAGGAAACAGGGATCGTTCATGGGCCGACAAACCACGCACGCACCGGGCGACGTCGAGTTGCTTGCCGCGCTCATTCATTGCGGCAGCCGCAGCAGCGCGGCCCTCGACCTGGCGGCTCGCCTGCTCGACCGTTTCGGCACCCTGCGGCAACTGCTGCACGCCGACAGCGCGTCGATACTGGCGGAGAAAGGCATCGGCGATGCGCGGCTTGCGATACTGCGGGCAATGCCCGAACTCGCACGGCGCTACTACGAAGAGTCGCTACCCGCCGGAGCCGCGATAAAGAGCCCGGCCGACACCGAGTCTTTCCTGCTCTCGAAAATGCGGCACCTGGATCATGAGCTCTTCTGCTGCCTGTATCTCGACAATCGCCACCGGGTGCTGCGCTTCGACGAGATGTTTCGTGGCACGATCGACGGCACCAGCGTGTACCCGAGAGAAGTGGTGAAGGAGGCGCTGGCCGTCAATGCCGCAGCCGTTATACTCGCGCACAACCATCCGTCCGGTGTGGCGGAACCCAGCCAGGCCGATGAACGCATCACGCGACGCCTCAAATCGGCCCTCGAACTGGTCGATATCCGGCTGCTCGACCACCTGATTATCGGCGATGGCCGGGCCACGTCGCTGGCCAGCCGTGGCCTGCTCTGACGCGGCTTTGCAGGACTTGTCAAAGGCCGCTTGAATTGGCCCTTCGAGGCTGGTATAAAGTCCCGCTCTCTGTCCGCTTGTTGCGGGCAACTTTTGTATTAATAGACAAAAAAATCAGGGACTTAAGGTCATGTCGAAAGTCTGCCAGGTGACCGGGAAGCGGCCGCAAAGCGGCAATAACGTCTCCCACGCCAACAACAGGACGCGGCGGCGCTTCTTGCCGAATCTGCAAAACAAGCGATTCTGGCTCGAATCCGAGAAGCGTTACGTACGGCTGCGTGTGTCGCACAAGGGCCTGCGCATCATCGACAAGCACGGCATCGACAAAGTCGTCGCCGACCTGCGTGCCGGCGGCCAGCACGTCTGATCGGCGGAGGGAAGACCAATGCGTGAGAAAATAAAACTCGTATCGAGCGCCGGCACCGGCCACTACTACACGGTAACCAAGAACAAGCGTCTGCACCCCAAAAAGCTGGAGACGAAGAAGTACGATCCGACGATTCGCAAGCACGTCATGTACAAGGAAGCCAAGATCAAGTAAGCAGCATCCTCAAGAACACACAAAAAAACCCGCCAGCTGGCGGGTTTTTTTGTGTGTTGTGCCGGTGTCTCTTCAAGCCTGCTCAGCCGGTACCGCCAATGTGGCGCTCTTGATGATCGCCTCCGCTGCATCGCGATGCTTGACGTAGTAATGCGGATGCGCCGCCAGGTAATACATGAAATAC
>DAOWGY010000125.1 GCA_030641695.1 Gammaproteobacteria bacterium | reverse complement strand
GGCAATATCATCGTGCGCCAGCGCGGCACGCGTTTTCACGCAGGCGTCAACGTCGGCATCGGCCGTGACCACACGCTGTTCGCAAAAAAGGACGGCCAGGTCAAATTCGAGAGAAAGGGCCCGAAAAACCGCCAGTTCGTCAGCGTCGTTTAGCTTGTTGGAGCGGTTCTCGAACCGCGACCGCGAAAGCACATCCATAAACCGCGTTGTCAACGTGGCCTGATCAGAGCCCGCCTCATTCGCGCTTGCAGAAACGCTCCAACAATAAAGGGGCTCTGACCCCTTTTTTCTTGTTATGAAATTCGTCGACGAAGCAACGATTCGCGTGCAGGCAGGTAACGGTGGTCACGGTTGCCTGAGTTTTCGCCGTGAGAAATACGTTGAGCGGGGCGGGCCGGACGGCGGCGACGGCGGTCATGGCGGCAGTGTGTATTTGCTTGCCGACCCTGCCATGAACACGCTTGCCGACTTTCGCGTCGCGCGAAAATTCAAGGCGGAGGGCGGCCGGGGCGGCGCTGGGCGCAACAAGACCGGGCGTTCCGGTGGCGACCTCGATGTTCACGTCCCCTGCGGAACCGTCGTGCACGACGTCGATACCGGTGAATTGATCATTGATCTTACTGCCGAGGGGCAACGTCAAAAGGTTGCCGAAGGCGGACGCGGCGGACTGGGCAATACGCGCTTCAAAAGCAGCACGAATCGTGCTCCGCGCAAGACGACCAATGGCACGTCCGGCGAGGCCCGGCACCTGCAACTCGAGCTCAAGGTGCTTGCGGACGTTGGCCTGCTGGGCATGCCAAACGCGGGCAAATCCACGCTAATCAGTGCGATGTCGGAGGCCAGGCCGCGTATTGCGGATTATCCCTTTACGACCTTGCATCCTAATCTCGGCGTCGTGCGCGTGGGCATGCTGCAAAGCTTCGTTATGGCGGACATTCCCGGTTTGATCGAGGGTGCTGCCGAAGGAGCCGGGCTGGGTATCCAGTTCCTCAGACATTTGCAACGAACGGGGCTGTTATTGCACCTCGTCGACATCGCGCCGATCGATACATCGGTCGACCCCGCGCAATCGGTCCGCGCGCTCGAACGTGAACTGAAAAACTTCTCCACAGAGCTTGCCGGGAAACCACGCTGGCTGGTGATCAACAAGATCGACCTGCTCGATTCCGAGGCGCTGTCCCTGGCGACACAGGATTTGCTCGACAATCTCGGCTGGACGAGGCCGGTTTTCGAGGTCAGCGCCGCCACCGGCGAGGGCACCGATGCCCTCGGTCACGCCATCATGCAGGAACTCGAGTCCCTCGCAGAAAACGCTCGTTCCGAGGCCTGACCCACTCCTTGCGGCGCCTCTCCGGCGCCAGAATCGGTGCCCACAGCGCATGCTCGCGCGACCTGACATAAGCGCCGACCGGCGTCACAGATTCACCCGCGAACCAGCCCCTTGATTCTCTAAATCGGACCTGAGTCTCAGCGTGAAAGCCGCGCCATTGCTAGCATTGCACCATGATCGTGATTTGCTCCAGGTGCTTCGAATTCACGATCGCAGGACATCCGAAGCAGGGATTATGTAATGCGAACAGATAGCGGATTTACGCTGATTGAACTGATGGTGGCCATCGCGCTCGTCGCGATTCTGATGGCAACAGCCGTGCCTGCTCTGGACGAATTTACACGCAACTCGCGGCAGACCGGCGCCATCAATGACTTTGTTTCGGCGATGCATCTGGCACGTAACACTGCGATTACGACGAATTCGCGCGTGACGATGTGCGCGAGCGCGTCGGGCACGAATTGCGAGGCTGCGGCCTGGAACAGCGGCTGGATCGTGTTCGTTGATCCCAATAGCAACGGCAACCTGGACGCCGCCGAGACAATCGTGACGGCATCGACTGCCATCGTTGGTTTGGCGATCCAGTCGGGCGAGTTTCCGCAGTCCCTGATGTATCGGCCGAACGGTCGCGCGATGTTGGCTGCAGTCACCGGTAACTCGGGTGAGTTTTCCGTTTGTGACAACCGCGGCGTTGACCACGCGAAGGTCATTATTGTCGATCTGTCGGGGCGCCCGAGGATGTCGAAGTATAACGCCGACGGCTCGCCGCCGAACTGCATCTGATTTTCACATCCGGAAACCATATCGTGTCGAACCTGCATCACAAGAATCCTGGCTTCTCTCTTCTGGAACTGTTGATCGCGC
>DAOWGY010000122.1 GCA_030641695.1 Gammaproteobacteria bacterium | reverse complement strand
ATCAGCCACAGGGGTCGTCCGTTGGACAACAAAGCTCAATACAACGACACGGTTGTGCGCCAGTTTACGATCATGACCGTCGTCTGGGGCGTGGTCGGAATGCTGGTCGGCGTGTTAATCGCCGCGCAGCTGATCTGGCCGCAACTCAATTTCGATCTGCCATTTCTGACTTACAGCCGGCTGCGACCGCTACACACGAACGCAGTGATATTCGCTTTTGGCGGTTCCGCACTGTTTGCGACGGCCTACTACGTCGTGCAGCGCACCTGCCACGTACGGCTGGCGTTCGACAAGCTCGCCGCTTTTACGTTCTGGGGCTGGCAGGTCGTCATCGTACTTGCAGCAGTCACGCTGCCGCTTGGCATTACGCAGTCGAAGGAATACGCAGAGCTCGAGTGGCCGATCGACCTCCTGATTGCCGTCGTCTGGGTCGCCTTCGCCATCGTGTTTTTCATGACGATCGCGAGGCGGCGCATCAAGCACATCTACGTCGCGAACTGGTTCTACGGCGCATTCATCATTACGGTCGCGATCCTGCACATCTTCAACAACCTCGCAGTTCCGGTCACGCTGACCAAGTCCTACCAGATATACACGGGAACCATCGACGCGATGATGCAGTGGTGGTATGGGCATAACGCGGTCGGCTTCTTCCTGACCGCGGGCTTCCTCGGCATGATGTATTACTTCGTGCCGAAACAGGCTGGCCGGCCGATTTACTCCTACCGCCTGTCGGTGGTGCACTTTTGGTCACTGATCGCCGTGTACATGTGGGCGGGCCCGCACCACCTTCATTACACGTCGCTCCCTGACTGGGCGCAGACGCTCGGCATGGTGTTCTCGATCATCCTGCTGGCGCCGTCCTGGGGCGGCATGATCAACGGCATCATGACGCTGTCGGGTGCCTGGCATAAGCTCAGGAGTGACCCGATCCTCAAATTCATGATCGTGGCGCTGTCCTTCTATGGCATGTCGACATTCGAAGGCCCGATGATGGCGATCAAGACAGTCAATGCGCTGTCGCATTACACGAACTGGACGATCGGCCACGTGCATTCGGGCGCGCTCGGCTGGGTTGCCATGATGACCATGGGCTCGTTGTATTGCCTGATCCCAAGGCTCTACAACCGCGACAGCATGTACAGCACCAAGCTCATTGACGTTCATTTCTGGACCTCGACGATCGGCGTGATTCTTTACATCGTGCCGATGTGGGTCGCCGGCGTTACCGAAGGCCTGATGTGGCGCGCGGTCAACGCGGACGGGACGTTGACGTATTCGTTCGTCGAGTCGCTCAAGGCCGTCGATCCGTACCTGGTATTCAGGCTGCTGGGCGGCCTGGTGTTCTTCACCGGCATGCTCATCATGGCCTACAACGTATGGAAGACCGTCGCAGAGCAGAAGCCGGCTCCCGTGGCCGTCCTCGACCCGGCGTAAAGGAGAGACCATTCATGCGTCACGAGACGATTGAAAAAAACATTAACCTGATGATGGTGCTGATCATCCTGGCAGTCAGCATCGGTGGTCTCGTCGAAATTCTCCCGATCATGATGAGTAGTGAGACGACAGAGCCGGCAGAGAACAGCGAGCCGTATACGCCGCTGCGCCTTGCGGGTCGTGATATCTATGTGCGTGAGGGCTGTTACAACTGTCATTCGCAGATGATCCGGCCATTTCGCAGTGAGACCGAACGCTACGGCCCATACTCGACGGCCGGCGAGTCCGTTTACGACCGACCGTTCCAGTTCGGTTCGAAACGCACCGGCCCGGACCTCGCACGCGTCGGCGGCCGCTACAGCGACGACTGGCAACGGCTGCATCTCGAGAATCCGAGGGCGCTGGTTCCCGAGTCCAATATGCCGGGCTACCCGTGGCTCAACGATCGCCACGTCGATCCCGAGTTGATCACGAAGAAGCTCAAGACACTCAAGCTGCTTGGCGACCCCTACACTGACGAGCAGATTAGCGGCGCCGCAGCGCTGGTCGAGGGCAAGACGGAAATGGACGCGGTCGTGGCCTACCTGCAAGGGCTCGGCACCAACCGCACTAATCGAAGGTAGGGCTGCCGGGACCATGGACATCAACGATTTTCGCGGCATCATCACGGCGCTTACGTTGCTTGCCTTCGCGGGGCTGTGCTTTTTTGCCTGGAGCAGACACCGCAAGGCGGACTATGACGCCAGCGCGCAGTTGCCGCTCGAGGAAGATCGACACATCACCCAAGAAAATACCCAAGAAACAAGCGAAAACACGCGGGAGAACATGTAATGCCTGCATTCTGGCACTGGTTTGTTGCCGCTGGCACGATCCTATTCATCATCTGGTGCGTCTGGCTGGTCAGCTGGTCGGCCAAGCAGGGACCGCAAGGCAAGGCCGACGAAGCACTGGTCGGGCACAAGTGGGACGGCGACCTCGAGGAGTGGAACAACCCTGCACCGAAGTGGTGGTTGTATCTGTATTTCATCACCGTGTTCTGGAGTGTCGGCTACCTGATTGCCTACCCCGGGTTAGGCAATTTCAAAGGTGTGCTCGGCTGGTCGCAGACCGGACAGTACGAGGCCGAGCAACAGGCTGCAGCCGATCGTTTCGAACCGATCTACGCGCGTTTCGCAGAGATGGACTTCGCAGCACTCGCATCGGAAGCCGACGCGCAAAAGCTCGGCGCCAGCCTGTATGCGAGTTACTGCACGACCTGCCACGGCTCCGACGCGCGCGGTGCGCCAGGCTACCCGAACCTGACGGACGGCGCCTGGCTGTGGGGGGAAACCGAACAGCAGCTGACGACGACGATCGGCATGGGTCGGAATGCCATCATGCCGGCACTCGGTGCATCACTCGGCGGCGATGATGCCGTCGACAACATGGTGAATTACGTGCGCAGCCTGGGCGGTCTCGTCGCAGCCGACGACGCAGCCGGATCGGCGCAGCCCATGTTTGCAACAATCTGCAGCGTTTGCCACGGTACCGATGGGACCGGCAACCAGATGCTCGGTGCAGCCAACCTGACGGACGAGGTCTGGCTCTATGGCAGCGAGCCCGAGGACATTCGCAACACGATCATGAACGGCCGCAACGGCGTCATGCCGCCGCATGGCGACCTGCTCGGCGCCAACCGCACCAAGATTCTGGCGGCCTACATCTTGAGCCTGTCCGCCGCGGACTAGGTCCGCGACGAAACAGATTGCAGCGTGGTTCAGGAAGAATACAGGGGTACCCGGCAATGGAGCCGCAACCGGCAGGCGGTCGCCATCGTGGTTTGGATCTCTTTCCTGACCGCGGCTATCGGCACAATGGTTTTTTTCGCGCTGTTCGATCCCGTCGCCCTGTCGGGCATCTTTGACGAGAATCTGAACATCAGTCGCGATGCCGGCTATGCGGCCGGGTTTTTCTTTTTCTGGGTCCTGACCGCAATCTGTTCGACCGTTACCGCCTGGCTGGTGCGCACGGCGCCCAAACGCGACGCACAAAACCGTTGATGGGCACTGAACGGGACGAGCGCAGGGCGCAGGGCGCGCCGATGTTTGCGAGCGCGGATAAGATTTATCCGCGCGAAATGAAAGGCCGTTTCGCGAGCCTCTCCAGGCTCGCGACGCTGATACTGCTCGGCCTGTTTTATGCAGCGCCATGGTTGCTGTGGGACGACCGCCAGGCATTCCTGTTTGACCTCACGGCACGCAAGTCCTTCCTTCTCGGTCTCACTCGCTGGCCGCAGGACTTTCCGTATCTTGCGCT
>DAOWGY010000351.1 GCA_030641695.1 Gammaproteobacteria bacterium | reverse complement strand
GCAAGAACTTGAAGAGATGGTGTTTGAGGAACTGAACAGCCTCGGAGATGACGAGCTCGTCATGTTGAAGCTGACGCTGCCCGAGCAGGACAACCTGTACGCCGATTGCATAGCTCATCCCAATGTCATCAGGGTTGTCGCCCTTTCCGGCGGTTATTCGCGCGAGGAGGCAAACGACCGCTTGTCGCGCCAGAACGGCATGGTTGCGAGCTTTTCGCGGGCATTGTCGGAGGGCCTCAAAGCACAGCAGTCCGACGACGAATTCAACGCGATGCTGGATGCGTCGATAGCGACCATTTTCGAGGCTTCCGGTACCTGACGCCTGGCAAAGGCAGACTGCCCCGGCCTGCCACCCCGGGGTTGTTTGCAGCTAGAATAGAACGCTGGGGAGACTGTCATGCAGCGACTCTGGCAATTCCTGAAAGAAATGCGCCGCCGCCGCGTATTCGGAACCGCCGGTATCTATATCGTCGGTACGTGGGTCCTGTTGCAGGTCGTGGCGCTTGCCTTTCAGTCTTTCAGCATCCCCGACACCGCTTTGCCATACGTGTGGATCGCCGCCATCGCCGGTTTTCCGCTTGCCCTCATCTTTGGCTGGCGCTACGACATTACTGCGGAAGGCGTCATTCGCACCGCGCCCGCCGCCAGTACTGAAGACCTTAGCTTACGACGCCCGGATTACCTGATCATTACGGCCCTGGCTGCCGTCGCAGTCGTCGTTATGGGAAGCATGGTTAACGAGATTCGACAAGGGCCGATGCGGGGATCCGGGCCGTGGTATGTTGCCGACCGGCTGGTGACCGCGATTGCCGTCCTCCCCCTCGAAAATCTCTCCAGTAATCAAGGTCAGGACTTTCTGTCCGCGGGGCTGCATGACGCACTGATCACGACGCTGTCCCGGATTACTACTTTTCGCGTTACGTCACGCTTCTCGTCACGGCGCGTTCGCGACGACATGTCGGTGCCGGACATTCGCAACCTATTGAACGTCGACAAGCTGTTGTCCGGTTCTGTAATACGCGAGGGCGCGCAGGTGCGCGTGAACGTGTCCCTGATCGACGCGGAGACCGAGGAGCCGCTCTGGGCCGAAACTTATTTGCGCGAATTCGACGGTCTGATATCCATGCAGAACGAAATTGCGAGCGCCGTCGCTCGCGAGGTGAAAGTTCAACTAACCCCTGAGGAGGAGCGTCAACTCTCACGCGACAATGGTCCCAGACCGGATACCTATGAAGCGTACTTGAAGGGCATGTTCCAGCTGCACAAGGGATCGCCACGCGGATACAGGCGCGGGATCGAGATCTTCACCGAAGCTGTGGAAAATGACCCAACGAGCGCTCTCGCCTATGCGGGCCTCGCGATTGCTTATGCACAACTCGGCCATAGCCCGTTTCCCGTGACGGGTGCCTACCCGCGGGCCAGGGAAGCAGCGCAGCGCGCGCTCGAATACGATTCGGACCTCGCCGAGGCGCATCTCGCCGTCGGTATGTACAAAATCTACTACGAATGGGATTTTACAGGTGGTGAAGACGCTTTCCTGCGAGCGCTCGAGCTGAACCCGAGCCTGGTGGATGCACACTATCACTACGCGTGGTTGCTCGAACTGATGTTAAGGAATGACGAGGCCATCGCGTTTGGCGAGTACACCAAGGAACTCAATCCTCTGTCACCTTTTTACTCGGCCTGGCTTGCGGACCAGTATCGAGACGCGGGCATGTATGAGCAGGCTATCGCCGAGGCGAGGAGCACGCTGGAGCTGAATCCCGATTATCCCGTTGCCTGGCTGGTGCTCGGACAGACTTATGTGGATATGGGTCGTGTTGACGAGGCTGTCAGTGCGCATGAAAACCTCCGTGACAGCCCCTTCTGGGCATGGGCGCTTGCTGCCACACTTGCGAAGGCCGGTCACGAAGAAGAATTCCAAAGCATCATGCAACATGTCGAAGACACCGGCACCAACCCGTTCACGATGGCACTGATTCACGGCGCACTGGGGGACGCGGAGGAGACCCTGAAATGGCTGCAGGCTGCCAAAGATCAGAAAATTCCCTGGTTCCCGTGGCAGGTAACCTGGTTTCCGCAGACAAAATTCCTCCACGACGACCCGCGCATGCAGGCCTTTGCCGATGAACTGGGCATTGAGTTCCCGATTGAATGACGCCTGACATCGAAGTCCGTCACGAACTGCGCTGCGGCGATCTTGGCCGCATCGTCACATTGCACGGCGAGGCTTACGAGCCACTCGAGGGCTTCGGCCTGAGATTCGAGGCTTACGTCGCGAAGACTATTGCCGAGTACGTTCTCGACAACGATGCAAAAGGGCGGGTCTGGCTCGCCGAGCGGCGTAGCGAACTCATCGGCTGCACGGCGATCGCCCTGCGTGATAACAGGGTCGGGCAGTTGCGCTGGGTGCTCGTCGAGCCGTCGGCCCGAGGCATTGGCCTGGGGCGCCGACTGGTCGAAACCGCTATCGACTATTGCAGGGACTCGGGTTGCGAGACTGTGTACCTGGAATCCACGGACGACCTGCCCGAGTCGCAGACGCTCTACGAAGCCCTCGGTTTCGATCTGATTTCGAGTGACGTGGAAGAGCTTTGGGACGGCCCGCGTCCGCTCATCCGCATGCGCAAAGACCTCTAAAAAGAAACGGGGTCGAACCGCAGTTTATGAAACTGCGGTTCGACCCCTTTTTTCGATAAGTAGGGTCTGACCCTACTTTTTATGACCCTACTTTCTAGTTGCCGAAATTCGCCCTGACTACGACACCAACCGTGCGCGGCTTGTTGGTGCGGAAGCCCAGGCGGGCCCGGCCACCGCGCTCGCGGTCGAATGACGTATTGGCGTTCTCGTCGCCCACATTGTGAACGTAGAGCGCCGCTGACCAAGTGTCCCATTCAACGCCGAAGTTGAGATTGACAATCGTATAGGGATCGAGCAACAGGTCGACTTCCGTCACTTCGTCACCGACCGCGCCCGCGTACGGCAGGCTGGACGTGAATGTACCGGCGCCGGGTTCCTGATCACTCGGCTGCGTAATGCGGTCGCCGACATGATGCACTGTGGCCGAGATGAAGCCGTTCGTACCACCGATCGGGAAGTAGTAGCTGCCCGTAGCGGCAACCTGGAACTCCGGAACCGACGCGAGACGATTACCGTCTCTGACGCCACCGAGAACAACTGGCTGGCCACCAGCATCAAGAGTGGTCACGGTCGAATCGAATTCCGACTCGAGGATGCTGCCCGCGATCGAGAATTCGAAGGCTTCGGAGGGGCTTGCGCTCAGCTCGAACTCGACTCCTGCCGTATGCGCGCTGTCGACGTTGAACGATATACGTGACGAACAGGACCCGGCATCGAGGGTCACCTGCAGATCGCTGATGTCCGAATAGAATGCAGCAGCGTTGAACGTGACGCCATTGTCCCAGCTCGACTTGATGCCGGCCTCGTAATTCCACATCGTTTCGTCCTCGTAGGACTGGAAGCCGCCAAAGATCAATGTGTCTTCTGGCGAACAAAGCGTCGGGTTCAGCGGATCGTTCACGCCACCTAGCCGGAAGCCCTGCGAAACCTGACCATTCAACGTGACATTGTCGCTTACATCCCAGCTCGCGAGAACGCGCGGCGTAAAGCCGTCAGATGACGTCTTGTCCACGGTACCGCTATCGCCGTTGGCAAAAAGTCCGCCTGAGGTAATCGTGCGCGTCTCGTCGAAGTTGTACCAGCGGCCGCCAACCGTCACGGCAAAGACATCCGTGAAATCGTACGAGACCTCGCCGAATACCGCTTGCTGCTCGATGACATACGGCAGATCCGAGTTGAACGGCGAATCCAGGTCCGGGAATCCGTTAGCCACGGCCGCCGAGGTACCGGGACCGAAATTGGCAGGATCGTCCGTTGCCGCCTGGTAACCCGGTGTCGGCAGGCGCTGTGCGTACTTGCGATCGACATCCGACCAGAACACACCACCCAGCCACTGCCAGGCGCCGTCGGTATTCGAGCTGATGCGTGCCTCGATCGTGGTCTGCGACAGGTCCGTCGTGTCTCGCAGGTTTGATGGTAGCGACGACTGGGTTTCCGTGTAGCCGAGGTCAATCGACACACTGTTCGTCAACGCACTTGCATCACGGCTGACCAGGATATCGCGTTCCAGCTGGCTGGCGACAAATGTCAGGTCGAAGCTCGAAAGCCCGACGCTCAATACGACGTCGGCAAGCGTCGTCTCGTCGCTGAATTCCTCACCGAGCAACAAATGCTGTTGTCTCTCGCCGAGCTGGATGGGTTCGCGCACCAATGTGCCGTCGAGTGGATCCGTCGTCGTGTGCGGCTGCGCGAACAGGTTGAACTGCTCCTGCCGATTGAAGCCGTCAGATGTTGCTTCCTGGTAGACGACACGCGGCGTTATCGACCAGTTTTCACCCGCGAACGTCAGTGCCACGCGGGCACCCGAGCGATCGCCGCTGTTGACGTCTTCCTGGAAATTTCCCGCCTCGTCACGAGCGTCGATGAACCCGGCGTATTGTGTCGTGTAACCGACCAGGCGCAGCGCACTTCTGCCTTCAGCCAACGGGATATTGACCATGCCCTTCACGCCGCCACCGGTTTCACCGTCGGTGACCGTGTTCACGTCGAGCTCGACATTCGCATCGAAATTATCGACATCGGGCGCATTCGTGATGTAACGAATCGTGCCGCCCACCGAACCCGAGCCGAACAG
>DAOWGY010000116.1 GCA_030641695.1 Gammaproteobacteria bacterium | reverse complement strand
TGCATTGCGTATCAACCTCGATATCGAGCACACGACGTTTAGCGATGTCGCATCGATCGCAAATCCGATGGCCAATATCGGCAACTGCTTCACGGCAAATCAACCGGTATTCCCGGAAACCAGCGGCTGCCTGGGTGCCTCGAGTGGCGCCGGATTCGGCTGGGAGGATATGACGACCTACAAGATCGGCTTCGATTGGGCGGTTAGCGAGACCTACTCGTGGAAATTCGGCTACAGCTACGGCGAGCAGCCGATTCAGTCTGCGGATGTGTTGTTCAATATCCTCGCACCGGGCGTCATGGAGCAGCATTTCACGATCGGACTGACGCGGCAACAGGCGAACGGCGGTGTCTTGAACTTCGGTTTCATGTACGCGCCGGAGAAATCTGTCTCCGGACCGAACTTCTTCGACCCGTTCCAGACGATTACTATTGAAATGAACCAGTTCGAGTTTGAAGTCTCGTACCGCTGGTAATCGCGTGGTGATGCAATCATGAGATATATCGTTGTATTCGCGATGGCGGTGCTGATGTTAGCGCCGCCATCGCAGGCCGACGACAAGATCGGCATATTCGAGACGATTCATGAATCCTCGGTCTCTTTCCTCGAGACCAATGAGGCCATTGAATCGGCGTTCGCTGATTCCGGGCTTGTTCTGCACGGATCGCACCATGTTCGTGTGCCGGAAGGCGCTCACCAGGCGAAGATTTACATCCTGACTTCGCCGCGGTTTGTGCAGGCGGCCGCGTCCGAGGCTCCACGCACGATCTCCGCCCAGATATTGCGGATTGCCGTCTTCACTTGGGGCGACGAGCAGCAAACCTACGTGAACATGGCCAACCCGGTCGCTCACGCGATGGTCTATTACTCGCAGTCGCCGAATTACGATGACCTGATCGCCGCGGCCCAAAGCGCGGCCGAAGAGATTCGCCAGCTGGTGTCGGTCGTGCCCGGAGAGTCCGTGAGCCGGCAGATGAAGCCGCTCAGGACCGAAAAGCACTATCGCAAGTACAAAGGCGACGGGCCGGCAAGAATGATGGCCAAATTCAGAACCTGGAAGAAGAGCCAGTTGCTGATCGAAGAGGACAAGGCTGAAAATTTCGATGCTGTGGTTGATCGGGTCGTTGCCAGAATCGAGGCGGGTGAAATTTCCGATGAGACGTTCCCGTACGGCTGGGAGAAACTCGCCCTGATCCGGGTCCGCGATGATGCTGTTTACATCGGCCTGACCAATCCCTACATCGAAAATCGCATGGTGCACATCAATTCTCAGTTTCGGGGCAAGGATAAGAGTGAACTGGCGCCATATCCCGGGGTCGATCATGTTGCGGCATTGCCGACTGACGTGCTGATCGTCAAGGAAGCCGACAAAACGCAGGTGCTCCACTATGGTCAGATGTGGCGCATGCAGCTGTATTTCTGGGATTCAGGCTACAGGGCTTTTACCGCGAACATGGGCGTCCCGAGCAAGATTGCCAATTCGATCCAATCGGCCCTCGCGAGCCCCGAGGAGTAGGTCGTTCGAGCCGGCCAGAACGCTCGCTGTTGATTACTCGGGTCAGGTACTATTCGACTCACTATGAGTAATCAACGGCTTGACCCCGCCTACCTGCGGCAACAAATCGTCGGCGTCGACTCGACGTTCGAAACACCGTTCGGTGAGCGCCTGATGGTCTACTGTGACTATACGGCGTCCGGCCGCTGTCTGCGTTTCGTCGAGTCCTACCTGCAAAGCCTGCAGCGCGTCTACGCCAACACGCACACCGAGGATGACATTACCGGCCGCAGCATGACGCAACTGCTGCACGAGGCCGAGACGGCGATTAAGGACTCGGTGAATGCCGGCCCGGACGGGCGCATCATTGCCTGTGGCACCGGTGCGACCGGAGCCATCGAGAAGCTGCAACAAATCGTTGGTGTGGCGCTTGCGCCCGCGACGCGCAAGACCCTGTTTACCGCCATCGGCTGTCCCGAATCCGAGGTCGACTGCGAAGTTGTTCGCGAAATGATCAGTCGGAGAGGGCCAGTGGTTTTCGTCGGGCCCTACGAGCATCACTCCAATGAGATCATGTGGCGACAGTCGCTCGCGACGACGGTCGAAGTCCGCCTGGACGCCGGTGGTAATGTCGATCTCGGGCATCTCGAGGAACTACTCGAGGATCCGCAGTACCAGGGCAGGTTGCGTATCGGCTCGTTCTCGGCAGCATCGAACGTCACGGGTATCCGCAGCGACGTGAGCGCCATTGCGATCCTGCTGCACAGGCATGACGCCATGGCCTGTTTCGACTTCGCCGCCTGTGCGCCCTACATAGAGATCGATATGAATCCCGAGCCTGAAGGCGAGGGCGAAGACCCGAGCATCGACGCCATCTTCATCTCGCCGCACAAGTTTCTTGGCGGGCCCGGATCGAGCGGTGTGCTGGTCTTTAATCAGCGCATATACCACCGTGACCTGCCACCGAGCGTCAGCGCGGGCGGCACCGTCGACTACGTCGGCCTGACGGACCAGGATTTCATCGGCCGAATCGAGGAGCGCGAGAAAGCCGGAACTCCCGGCGTGTTGCAAACGCTCAAAGCTGCGGCTGTATTCCAGATCAAGGATCGCGTTGGCGTCGACACGATCCACGAGCGTGAGCACGAATACACGTCTCGGGCAATGGAGAGCTGGCGCAGCAACGATGGCATCGAGATCCTCGGCAACCCGAATCCGGACAGCCGCGTCGGCATCATCTCTTTTAATATCAAGTCACCGGACGGCAAGTACTTGCACCACAAGTTCGTGACTGCGCTGCTCAATGACCTTTTTGGTATCCAGTCCCGCGCCGGTTGTTCCTGTGCCGGGCCATATGGCCATCGTTTGCTCGACATCGACGAGGAGACGTCGGATCGTTATCGGGACGCTGTGCAAGATGGCTACTGCGGTATCAAGCCGGGCTGGTGCCGCGTCGGGCTGCACTGGGTCATGGACGACGCCGAAGTCGATTACATCATCGAGGCCGTCCACTTCATGGCGCGACATGGCCACGAATTCCTGGCTCTTTACAACTTCGACCTGTGTACCGGTACCTGGGAGCACCGCCAGATGCCGACAAATCTGCCGAATTTCTCGCTGGACGCGGCGCTTGCCAAGGACGAAGGCGAGCCGGCGAGGTTGTCATTGCCGGTGCGCAAGCAGCTCTACGACCATTACATGACCGAGGCGAAAAGGTGGCTTGAGCGCCTCAGGGCCGAGCCGGCGGTCGCACACGGCTCGCTGGAAGGCGACCTCGAGGAACTGCAGTTCTTCTCGCTCCCGGCTGAACACCGGGGCCCCGGAGGCACGGTAGACTGAGGCCGGATTGACGCTTTACCTGAACATCCCGGGACAGTACTATGTGCGACCTTCGCGATGTGGCAGGAACTTGTTGGAGCGCGTCTGGGCGCGCGATATCATTCTTCGGAGCAGCCTCAATCGTGAAAGAACACAGCGCCCGTAGCTCAGCTGGATAGAGTACTCGGCTACGAACCGAGCGGTCGGGAGTTCGAATCTCTCCGGGCGCGCCATCTCA
>DAOWGY010000180.1 GCA_030641695.1 Gammaproteobacteria bacterium | reverse complement strand
GGCGTCAGAATAAAAGTCGGCACGATCGCAATATCGTCGAATTTTTTGGCGAAAAGCGCATTGATGAATCCGGCGAGAGCGAAAACGGTGGACGACAGCAACACAACCGAAACCGTGACGAACGGATGCTGCACTTCCAGTCTCGTGAAAAACAAGGCAATGATCGTAACCATTGCGCCAACGGCAAGACCCCGCAGCACGCCACCGGCGACATGACCGATGACTATTGCCGAACTCGACATCGGCGATACCAGCATCTCCTCCAGGTGACGTCCGAATTTGGCGCCGAAAAACGACGAAACGACATTGCCGTAGGAGTTTGTGATCACGGACATCATTATCAGCCCGGGCGCGATGTACTGCATGTAGTCGAAGCCTTCCATGCTGTCGATGCGTCGCCCGATCAGGTTGCCGAAAATGATGAAATACAGGGTCATCGTGATTGCAGGTGGCACGATGGTCTGCACCCAGATCCGCATGACACGCGTTACTTCCTTGCGAATCAATGTCTTGACGGCCACAAGATTCAGCGCAATGTTCATGCGTCCTGCGCCTCCTGCGAACCATTGTGTTTGCTCTCGACGAGCCGCATGAAGAGTTCCTCGAGCCGATTCGACTTGTTGCGGAGGCTTACGACAGAGATGTTGTGTGCATCGAGTTCCTTGAAGAGGTCATTTAGATTGTGTGACGGACCCATCTCGACCTCGAGTTCGCGATCTTCGCGAAGCGTTGTCCTGAAACCCTCGAGTTCCGGCGCCGTATCAAATTGTTGCGCCAGGCTCAGCACGAAAACTTCGCGCTGCAACTTGCGCAATACCGTGCTCATGCGGGCGTCCTCGATAATTTTACCTTCATCGATGATCGCGACGTGCCGGCACAGCGACTCCGCTTCCTCGAGGTAATGCGTTGTCAGAATGATGGTCGTCCCTGCTTCGTTTATCTGCCGCAGGTAATCCCACATGGAACGACGAATTTCGATGTCGACGCCGGCCGTCGGTTCGTCGAGTATCAGCAATCTGGGCTCGTGAACGAGTGCCCGCGCGATCATAAGGCGCCGCTTCATGCCGCCGGAGAGGCTGCGGGCAATATCATTACGCCTGTCCCACAAGCGCAGCGCGCGCAAGTACTTCTCCGTGCGTTCCTGGGCAAGCCGACTTTTGAGTCCGTAATAACCCGCCTGCGTCCAGACGATGCTGCCGACCTTTTCCCACAGGTTTAGATTGATCTCCTGAGGCACGAGCCCGATGCACTCCTTGGCAGCGGCGAGATCGTTATCGATGTTGTGGCCGAAAACTTCGACCTCTCCGCGCGACTTGTTCACGAGTGACGTGATGATGCCGATCGCCGTCGTCTTGCCGGCACCGTTCGGCCCGAGCAACGCGTAGAAATCACCAACGTCGACTGAAAAATTAATGCCCCCCAGCGCCTGGTTGCCGTTGGCATAGGTCTTTTGCAGGTTTTTGATCGACAGGGCTTTCATCAGGCGGCGTATTGTAACCATGCCGTAGCCGTATCGACACACTACTGCGGATTTACCGTCGGGGTCGCTCCGCAACCCGCATGGATGCCGCCGGCATGGCACAGGCTGCCGTCGCGAGTTGCCTGTAGGCCATCGCCGGGCCACGCGTCAACACCGTTTGCAGTGCAGATACCCTGGCGGCGATTCGAACGTCTCGTTTCGCACTGACGCCCGCAGTAAGCAGCTTGTGCCACAGCTCCTGGCTGCTGGTCATCCTCGGCTCGAGGAGTGAATTCTCGTCTGCCACGCGCATGTAGAGCTCCATCAGAGTGCAATCGGCGAGTTGTTCGCACCAGTTCAGGCTTGCGCCACTGACAAGTCTCGCCGCATACGGGTTACGCTTTGCCAACTGCCAGAGGAAGCCGAGTCCCGCAGTGATGAGCCTGGCCGCTTCCTCGTCGGCTGGCTGCAACGGGCGCAGCAGATCCATGCTGCGTCTGTCTGCGAACAGCGAGCGCCAGCGAGTGTCGTCGTACTCACGGAGCGACAGCAAGAGAAATGGTACGCGCGCCAGCCGCTCGAGCTGTCGGCGGTCGAGTCCCGCAAGTGCCACTCTGATGTCGGGCGGCAGAGCTGATTGCAGCGACTCCGCCGGGCCTGTGACCCGGAGCCAGTCCAGAAATGCACGATTCAGTGCATTGACGTTGGCGAGATCGGCAGGTTCCGGACCCTGATATTCCATGGTGACGCTCCGCTGAGGGCGAATCTCGGTGGATTCGCGACTTACGATATCTTTGATTCTGTGACCAATTATGGATGATATAGTGCAATACACAACACTATATGGTCTATTTCTAGCATAATGAGAAAAAAATGCGACTAACCGACGACCGCTACGCCAGCGAGAGGCGCCAGTTCGAACTCGCTTTGCGCATGATTCGCCACGAGGCCAGGACCCGCACAATCCGCGAGTGCACGGGCTTGTCGGACGATCGCATCCGCAAGCTCTACAGCACCTACTTTCGCAACTCCGGCCTCAACAACGTTCGGCGACGGCGCGGCAAATCACCCCGACAGGTCACGCGCTTCGTGAAAAACGCCGACTATCAATTGCAGGCGACGACTCTGGTCGCGCTGTATTGTGCGGGCCTGCTGGTGCGAATCGACGAACGTGACAGGATCCACGCCTGCTGGCCACGTCCCGATGTCGAGTACGGGCACCGCGTCTGCCGAGCCTTTGAAACCTATCTGTTGTTGCACGAGAGGCCGCTCCTGAGTTTCGAATGGGCCTGGAACCTGTTGCACAGCATTTCCTTTAACGACGAGCTGTACCTCGCGATCTGCGCTTACTGTCGCTCGCGCTACGTGCAGGATGCGTACGCGCTCGATCTCAAGACCTGCCCTTGCTGCGAGATCGAGGCGCAGCGGCGGCGGCGTCCCGGCGTCAAAAGCTTCGGCGCCGAGTGAATTTCCCAGGCGGCTTTCCGGTAAACTGCGGCGCACAGCGGTACCTTACCCACAGGAAACCGAGTGCAGTACCACAACGTATTCGCGGGCGCGTTTGTCGACCGCAGCGGTGAACGCCGCAAAGATTCCGATTGGCTTGCGGACGCGGCCAAGAGTAACGATTGTCGTTTCGTGCCGATCTGGGGAGACAAGTGCCTCGTCGGCGGAGATCCGCTGCACGCAGTGTTACTCGAGCGGCGCCAGGTCGAGAACATCATTGACGACGACCACCTGATATTCCTGGGGCTGTTTCGCGATCACCCGGCTTTCGCATTCGCCATCAGCGACGAGGTGCGAGCACCGTTCGCCGAACTCGGCGAATTTCAGGATCTGCGCTTTCTCGGCACAGTATTGTCACCCGACGAGGCCAACCTTGCTGCCCATGCCCGCGCGCTCGTGCTCTGGCACGCCTCGCAAATGTTTTGCGGCGTGTGTGGATCATCGGCACGCTCGGGGGCCGGTGGTAACACGCGAATTTGTGTCAACGCCGACTGCGGTCGCGAGGTGTTTCCGCGTGTCGATCCCGCAATCATCGTGCTCGTCTCCGACGGCGAACGTTGCCTCCTGGGCCGTCAGGAAAACTGGCCGGAAGGCCTCTACTCAACCATCGCCGGCTTCACGGAACCGGGTGAAAGCCTGGAGGATTCCGTTCGCCGCGAAGTGTTCGAAGAAACCAACGTGCGCGTCAGCGACGTGCGCTACCATAGCTCGCAGCCGTGGCCGTTCCCGTCGTCGCTGATGCTGGGCTTCGTTGCCGACGCCGTGCCGAGTGACATACGGCTCAATGACGGCGAACTCGAGGATGCTCGCTGGTTCACGCGCAAGGAACTGCGATCGGGTTTCCCGAAGCTGCCGTTCCGAATCTCGATCGCGCGTCGTCTGGTCGATTACTGGATCGACCTGGACACCTGACAACGCGCCATCCGGAAGTCGCCTACTGGTATCGGGACAGCTTTCGTTCCAGCACCAGACCGATGGTCCCGAACACCAGTATTAGCACGCCGACAAACGTGATCGCCTTGTTTTGCCAGGGATCGATTTCTGTCTCACCTCGCAGGCGATAGGTGCGTGAGCCACCTTCGACAGGTAGGACTGCTCGATGCCCATGGCGTCGGCCAGTTCCGGCTGGGTGAGGCCTTTGTCCTGTCTGAGTTGCCGTATTCTGTCGCCGAAGTTCATCGTTGTCTCCTATGGTCGGATGATGACCATAGTCTTCGG
>DAOWGY010000080.1 GCA_030641695.1 Gammaproteobacteria bacterium | reverse complement strand
GACATGTTGATCACGGATACTGGCCAGGGCGTCTAAAAAAAGGGGTCAGAGCCCTTTTTTGGTCGAGCAGACCGCGAAACCTCAATGCCACACAAAAAAGGGCTCTGACCCCTTTTTTGTCGACTGGTAAAACCCTGAAACTGTGATGTGGCGCGCATCTCAGCGCGCGATCAAGCACCGGAATGCGGCACAGGTCGCAGCTTGCAGCCGCTGTCCCCGATAGCATGTGGCGATGCCATGCGATTCTGACATAACTACGGCCGAGGCCTGCGGCTGATGCCGGCAACCGAGACGTTTTTGCCCCCCATATTCGGGCTTGCGGCGGTTCTGTACCTGGGACTTGCCGTGTACGTGTCACGCTCCTCGCCACAGAGCATTATCGGCTTCGTACTGTTCCTCATCGGCACCATGGTCGGTGGTACCGCGTTTGCGTATGGCGCGACCGATATTGCGTTATTGAATATCGGCCGGGTGCTGAATTTCTTCTCGGCGTCGTTCCTGCCGGTTGCCTTTTATGGTGTTTACCGCCATTACACTAGCGGACCGGCGAAACGGTTCGTTGTGGCGCTGTTGCTCGTGATACCGATCTGCACAACGCTGCTGGCGCTGACGAATTCCTGGCACGGCATGATCTGGACGGTGGTCGAGAGCGGCTCGGGGCTGCGAATCAGCAATACCACAGACAGTTTCTGGTTCATGCGCGTGCATGCACCTTTCTCCTACGGTTTATTCGGATTCGCCGCGCTCGCGCTCATGAGTCGATTACCGAGTATTGCCGCCGCGCATCGGCGCACTGTTGTGCTGCTGCTGTTGTGTGCCGTAATTCCGTTTATAGTGAGTTTCATCAACAACATGTTCGGCATCGGCCCGCAGGACTTCCCGTTCACGTCGGCGGGCCTCGTTGTGATGTTGCCACTAAACGTTTACGTGAGCCTGTCGCTGCGCGTCTACGAATTCAGCCCGCTTGCCTACCAGACCCTGTTCGATCACGTGCGTGATCCTATCATCGTGCTCGACAACGACGGTCGCATCATCTGCGCCAACAAGAAGGCGGGTGAAATGCTGGGGCATTCGGAACGGGAGTTGCTGGGGCAAAAACTCTGGGAGGATTTTCCGGAGGCGCGCGCCATTCTCGAGCAGGCAAAAGACCTGGATCTGACACAAACATTGAAGATGAAGGTCGATCAGATCTACGAACTCAGTGTTGCGCCGCTGACCGACGCGCACGGCAAGCAACAAGGCATCATCGTAGTTTGCCGGGACGTCACCGACCGCCGGCAGGCATTGAGCCGACTTGCGGACAGCGAGCATCTCATTCGCACGCTTATCGAGACGTCGTCGAATGGCATCCTGCGCTTTGCCCGCGACAGCAACGATCCGCAGCATCGGTTCCGCTGCATATTTGCTAATCGCGCTGCCGAGTCGTATCTCTCCGGTAGCACCGGCACACTCGTCGGCATGCCGCTCGAGAAGCTCACGCAACTCGAACCGCAGCGCTTGCTGGCGCACTTCACCGACGACCAGCACGCGAAATCCACCATCAGTTTCGAGACCGCCAATGAATCGGTGAGCGGCGAGGGCTGGTTACGCATCGTTGGCGAACCCGTCGGTGAGGATTTCTCGGTGACGCTCGTCGACATTACGCAACGCAAGCGTCACGAGGACAAGATGCTTGCGGATGCGTTGTGCGATCCGTTGACGGGTGTCCTGAATCGCCGTGGTTTCGAAAAAGAGGGCAAGGCCTGCGTACGGCAGAATTCGACGGGTGCCGTGCTGTACCTCGATCTCAACGAATTCAAGAGCATCAATGATCGCTTCGGCCACCAGGCAGGGGACGCTTTGCTCAAGGCATTCGGACATCGACTCGGTTTCTGCTTGCGTCCTGAAGATGTGCTCGGCCGTCTCGGCGGCGACGAATTCGCCATCGTGTTGCCAGGCGTCTCGGTCGAAGATACCAAACATGTCGCCGACCGCCTGGTCGGCACGGCGTCTGAAGCGTATATCATTCAGGGACAGGAAATTCGCTGCACGGCCAGTGTGGGTATCTCGCTGATGCCGGAGCATGGCGAAGAACTCTGGCACCTGATCAGCGTAGCCGACCAGGCGATGTACAACGCCAAGTCCCTGCAGCACGATGCCGCGAACGACCGCGCTGCGTACATCGAAGCAGCCATCGCTTCGTAGCGGATTTTGTTGGAGCGCTTCTTGAAGCGCGATTCATCGCCTTGTAGTGAAATTCGTTGGAGCGCTTCTTGAAGCGCGAACGCAGTTTTTTCAATGAACAGCCAGATTATCCGCCGCGCTACATAACTGACATCCACCGATAATTCAGTGTATGCACGCCCTGGATACTCGGCATCAAAAGGGAACGCGTAG
>DAOWGY010000319.1 GCA_030641695.1 Gammaproteobacteria bacterium | reverse complement strand
CGAGAGGCGCTCCAACCAATGGTTGTTGGAGCGGTTCTCGAACCGCGACCCGGCCCGATCGCGCCTCGAGAGGCGCTCGACCCGATGGTTGTTCGAGCGCTTCTGGAAGCGCGACCCTGCCAATCGCGCCTCGAGAGGCGCTCCAACGGGCGCGCAACTCTATCCGGCCGCGCCTGGAAAAGAATGTCGAGAGTCAAGGGTATATAGTGTCGTTTCACAGGGGCGGTCTGCGGACCTGAGACCCGTAACGGGAACCCTTAGAACCTGACCCGGGTAATGCCGGCGTAGGGAGGCATCATGAAGTACTCGCGCCATTGGCGGTATCTAATCGCCCTTTCAATCGTCACGATTTTCCCGCCACTTGCGGGCGCAGGCGCAGAGCCGATGGACGAAATAATCGTGACCGCGGACTTTCGCGAGCGACCCGTCAATGAGTTGCCAGTCAGCGTCACGGTACTCGGTGCTGCGGAAGTAGAGCAGCTGGCCGTGCAACACTTCGAAGAGCTCATCAACGTCGTGCCGAACCTGAACTGGTCCGGTGACGGCCATCGTGCGCGGTATTTACAGATTCGCGGCGTGGGTGAACTCGAGCAATACCAGGGCGCGCCCAATCCGTCGGTGGGTTTCCTGATCGACGACATCGATTTCAGCGGCATTGGCACAATCGCAACGCTCTTCGACGTGCAGCAGGTCGAAGTGTTGCGCGGCCCGCAGGGCACTCGTTACGGCGCGAATGCCCTGGCTGGTCTCATCAATATTCGCAGCACGCAGGCATCGAGCGCATGGGATGCGCGAGTGCAGTTCACGGTCGGCGACGACGACACGCTCGCGGGCGGCGTTGCGTTTGGCGGCCCGGTTGCCGGACGTGACGACCTGGCGTTTCGCGTCAGCGCACAACACTATAAGAGTGGCGGCTTTCGCGACAACACCTATCTCGACCGCAAGGACACGAACGGGCGTGACGAAAACATGTTGCGCGGCAGGCTGAGCTGGCGGCCGGGCGATGAACTGGCTATCGATGTGGCGGTGCTGTATTCGGACGTGAACAATGGTTACGACGCATTTGCAATCGACAACAGTTACACGATGCTGTCGGATAAGCCCGGCAAGGACGCCCAGGAAAGCATCGGTGGTTCACTAAAGGTCGAGTGGACGGGAATGCGTGTCGCAACCCTGACATCGATTACGGCACTGGCAGACTCCGACATTGACTTCAGCTATGACGCCGACTGGGGTAACGACGACAGCTGGACGCCGGTGACTTATGACTTCGTCTCGTTGAGCGAGCGCAGTCGCCGTACGCTGAGTCAGGAGCTGCGGCTGACATCGGAGGAGTCGGGCCGAATTTTTGCCGGCACCAGCAACTGGTTGGTCGGGCTCTATTGGCTGAATCTCGAGGATGAGTTGCTGACCGTCAACCGCGGTGACTATTTCGACCCCGGCTTCAACTTCGCGGACAGCCTCGACGATACGTTCGGCAGTCGCTACGAGGCGAGCAATATTGCCGCGTTCGGTGAGCTCGAGCGAGAGTTCGGCGATGCTACGCGCGTCAGTTTCGGATTACGTTTGGAGCGCCGCTCGACGGACTATCTCGATACGTCGGGCCTGCAGTCCGGGCCGTCGGAGACGATGACCGGCGGCGAACTAACCCTGAGCCATGACCACTCCCGATCGCTGACGAGCTTCGTCCGTCTGTCAAAGGGCTACAAGGCCGGCGGCTTCAATCTCGGCATCGTCCCGGCTGGTCGCCGCGAGTTCGGCGCTGAGGACATGTGGAACCTCGAAGCCGGCATCAAGTCGAGCTTGCTGAATGACTCGCTTGCCCTGAATGCGGCCGTCTTTTACAGCCGTCGGGACGACCAGCAGGTGCGAACGTCTTTTCAGCTGGTCCCGGGTGATCCGGCCTCGTTCGTTTTCTTCACGGACAACGCCGCAACCGGGGAGACGCTGGGGCTCGAAGCGGAACTGCGCTGGTACGCGAGCGAGACGCTGGAGTTGTATGCCAATCTCGGCTTGCTCGACGCGAGCTTTGACGAATTCAGCACGCCGCAGGTCGACCTGAGCGGGCGGGCGCAGGCGCATGCACCGGACTACACGCTGGCCGCAGGCGTCAGTTATCGGCATCCCACGGGTTTTTTCGCGCGTATCGACATGACGGCCCGCGACGCGTTCTATTTCGACGTTAGCCACGATCAGAAATCGCGGCCTTATGAGCTCATCAACGCGCGCGTCGGCTTCGAAGCGGAGCGCTGGTCGGTGCAGCTCTGGGGACGCAATCTGTTCGACCGCGAATACGCAGTGCGGGGTTTTTACTTCGGCAACGAGCCGCCGAATTTTCCAAATACGCTGTACACACGCTTCGGTGACCCGCGGCACATTGGCGTGACGTTCGATATGCACTTCTGAACGCGATGCAGGAACTGCTTTCCATAGTCGGCGAACAGGTCAGAACGACGTCGCCTCTCGAAGCGATGGCGGTTGCACTCGCAATTGCCTATTTGCTGCTCGCCATTCGTCAGAATATCTGGTGCTGGCTGTGCGCGGGCATCTATACGGCTATCTATGTCTACCTGTTCATCGACGCGAAGCTGTACATGGAGTCAGTACTCAACCTTTTCTACTTCGCAATGGCAATCTATGGTTGGCATACCTGGTATTTCGGCAGGACGGGTGCCGGCGAGCTGCCTGTTGTGGTGTGGTCGCCCGCCGTGCACGTCGCGGCGGTCGGCATCGTCGTCTGCATCAGCGCGGCCAACGGCTACCTGCTCGCTCTGTACACTGATGCCGCATTCCCGTACGTCGATTCGCTGACCACCTGGAGCGCGATCTGGGCGACATTTCTGGTGGCGCGCAAGGTTTTCGAGAACTGGTATTACTGGCTCGTTATCGATGCCGCATCGATCGTCATTTACTGGTTACGCGACCTGCAACTGACCTCAATACTCTATGTCGTCTTCGTTGCGATGATTCCTTTCGGCATCGTCGCCTGGCGCCGCTCCTGGCGGCAACAGCAGGCATGAACGCTGTGCTGTCGCCCGAGGACGCCCTGGGCAGGATTCCCGGCTGGGAAGATGCCGGGGTCCGCGAACTGAACGGCGGGCTCACGAATCGTACTTTCCTGGTCGAATCGGCCCAACGGCGAGGCGTGTTGAAAGTGGATCGAACAGTCCGCACGTCGCCGTATAACGCTCGAATCGAAGAAGCCCGGATACAAGGCATCGCGGCAGATCGCGACCTGGCAAACCGAGTCCTGTACGCGGACGATACCGTCTACCTGACCGAGTACGTCGATGGCGCAGTCTGGACACGCAAAGACCTCGACGACGAGGACAAGCTCGTGCAACTGGCGCGGGCGCTACGAGAACTACACGCGCTGCCCCTGACGGGCCGTTTTTTCGACGCCAGGGCCGCCGCCCATCAGTACCTCAACAAGCTCGGCGAAGCGGTTGCGGTGAAAGCCGGGGAGCACGTCGAAATCATCGAGCAGTTGCGATTGCCGCAACATCTCTGCTGCTGCCACAACGATCTCGTCGTGAGCAACATTCTCTCCGCACCTTATATCCGCTTTCTCGACTGGGAATACGCCTGTGACAACGATCCGTTTTTCGACCTTGCCACAGTCGTCTCCCATCACCAGCTATCGAATCAGCAAGCGCAGTTATTGCTCGATGCGTACTTCGATGGTGATGGCGCGCGCTGGCGCAGTCAGCTCGCCGCCCAGGTGCGGCTTTATGCCGCGTTACATTGGTTGTGGGCGGCCGCCGAGGCTTCTCCAACTGACAATGAATAGTGCGAGGAACACGAGGTCCGCATAGGCGAAGGGCACCCACATCGACGGAATGCCTGTCGTGAACATGTACCAGAAGGCCAGCGAGCAGTACGCGACTTTCAGACCGCAGCCGTAAAGAATCAGGTCGCGGTTCTTCACGGGATCCATGGCGATTTGATAGAACATGACGCTAAACAGGATCAGTAACATTGCCGGAAACTGCACATACGCCATGTGGTTGGGCGGTTCGATGCCGTACATCGCAAAGACCTTGCCAGCGGCGAAGAGGAATGCGATTCCAAGTACGCCGTCGTACAGCGCTGCCAACAGATAAAACGGTTTCAGCCATTCTTGTTTCATATTGCACCCCCAGCGTGCAAACGATCACTCGTCTTGAGTTCATGCAACTTTCTGAAAAAGGCTCTGCGTCGAGCCCTGGTTGCTTCCGCGCTGTACAGTTCCCTTGCCAGCCATACAAAATTGTTTTCAAGTTCGGCGACGGTCATGCCATCCGGCCGAAAATTGACATCGAACAGTGTACATAGCTCCCACGCCGTTGCATCGAGCAAGCGCTCTTCGCGCAGCAGTCGATCGTAGAGCGGTGTACCGGGAAACGGGGTCTGAATCGTGATCTGCACTTCGTGCAGACCGCTCTCGCGCACGAAATCGCGAACCTGTTCGAAGCTCTCCGGACCCGTGCCATCGAGGCCGAGTACGAAGCAACCGTTCACGCTGATCCCGTGACGCTGAATCCTGTCGATGGCACTCATGTAAGAGTCGAGCTGCTTCGCCTTCCAGTCGGATTTCTGCTCGATGCCGTGAAGTCCGGCTGTCGTAGTGCTCTCGAGTCCGATCAATACCTGCACGCATCCGCTGTCACGCATCAGTGCGATGAGCTCGGGGTCACGGGCAATCGAGATGTCCGATTCCGTAAACCAGCGGACCTTTTCGGGAATAAGCGCACGCAGCAGTTGCTTTGCACGCTTCTTGTTGACAAATGAATTGTCATCGGCAAATTCGATGAATGGTTTGGGCCACAGCTCCTTGATGCGGCGGATCTCCGCAACCACTTTGTCGACAGGTTTGACGCGATAGACTGGCGACAGACGAATCGAGGCCGCACAGAACTCGCAGTCAAAAGGACAGCCGCGCTGTGTCTGCACCGTGAGCCTGTTGTATCGCTCCGGTTCGAGCAGCTCGAATCGTGGCATGGGCGCGCTGCCCAGGTTGAAAGGCGTGCCACGCGAGTCATACCTGTGCTGCAGTTGCCGCCGACGCAGATCGCGAACGACCTGCGGCCACACAGGCTCACCCTCCCCAATGACGATGCTGTCGGCATGCCGCAGGGCCTCTTGCGGCCGTGCTGTGACGTGCAGCCCGCCCAGAATGACAATGACGCCGGCCTCGCGGAATCGATCTGCCAGCGCGTACGCTTCCCCGATCTGCGCTGAAAATGACGAGATTGCCACAGCATCGTAGTCGCCAGGCAGGCCATCCAGCTGATCGAGGTCTTCGACTTCCTGGTAGTCGAGCTCGACATCGTCCGGCGTCAGGCCGGCAAGCGTGAGCAGGCCGAGACTGGGCAGCGAAGCAATCGTCTTGTTGCGTTCGATAAAGCCCGGCAATGTTAGTCCTAGCCGCGTGAGTTCCTCGTTGTGTGCCCGAACACCGCTCATCGCGACCAGGCCGAGTTTCATATCAGCGGCCAGCCGAGCAATACCGGGAGAATGCCAGCGAGTACGGCCAGCACGGCAATCGGAAACAGGTGTCGCAGCGGCCTCTTCCATGCCGTGAGAAAACAGCACAAGGGCATCGCGAAGACTGCGATGAGAAAACCAAACGATGCAATCCGAATATGCAACGGCGGTAGCGTGACGACAGTCAGCGTCAGACCGAACAGAAAATTCAGGAAGCCGATGCCGAAAAAGGAAATGTGGCCAAGACGCAGCATGCGCCTGCGGAATGCACCGTAGCCACCGGCCCAGCCGTCGCGGTGAAAGAAAAGACCGAGAACGGCGCCTGAAGCAGCCCCGAATAACATCGCGACCCAACCCACGAACAGGTGGAAGCTGGCTGTAGTCATACTCTCCCTGTATCGGCGCCTGTGCCAGGACCGCGGCTCATCGTAGCACAATGTCTGTGTCGGCTATGGTGTGTAATGCGGCGGCAATAGTCGCTTTAGTCGACAAAAATGGCTTTCGGCAGGTGCATCGTTACGAGCATGTGTGGAATGTCCACGGCTTCGGCCACTTTCAGATCGCCGGCGAGCGAGCACAGCATGTAGGCTTCCTCTCGTGACAGTCCTTTTTCGGCGACGAGGTACTCGATCATGTACCGGGTCGCCTTCCTGGCGGCTGCATCGATTGTGGTTGCGAAGCCCGTAGTGGCATAGAACTCGTCCGTTTCGTATTGAACCTCTTCGATCGAACGCCCGTCCTTGATCATACTGATGCGATAGACGATACGCATCGGCGACTCCATCGCCGTACCGGACACCTCGCCGAGGGCCTGAATCGCGTGCGTATCACCGATGGAGAAAAGTGCGCCGGGCACGAATACCGGGAAATAAACGGTGGTGCCGGCGACCAGGTTCGGGTCGTCCAGATTGCCGCCATTCTCGCGCGGCGGAATCGTGTTCAGCATCTCGTCGGTGTCAGGCGCTACGCCCATAACGCCGGCAAATGGCGCCAGCGGTACCCGTATACCCTCGGCAAAATCGACGTGGCCGTTGTCGTTGTCCAGCACAAACGTCTTGAACGTGGCGGTATCACCAAAGTCGTCGGCCAGCAAGCCGAAATGCGGAATGATTGCCATCCAGCCCCAGTCGGCCGCCTCGATTTCAAGCAGTTCGACAGCGACAACATCGCCGGGCTCTGCGCCTTCAACGTAGACCGGCCCGGTCAGCGTGTGTACCTGGTCCATGTCGATGTTGGCAAAATCGTCGACGCTGGAATCGAGGTCCAACTGGCCGCCCGTTGCCTCATGCGTAAATACCTCGATAACGCTGCCCGATGGCACTGTTATCACCGGTGCTATTTGCCGGCTGAATTTGTTGTGCGTTTGCGCACTGGTCAACGTGAAGTCTGGATCGATCGTCTGCGGTCGCCAGGAATTGTCGTCGGGCTCGCTGCTGCAGGAAAACTGCGACATCGCCGTAAGCAGGACCAGCCCCAGGCGAACGGTCTGGCACTGTCTTTTCATTTATCTACCAATTGTTGCGCAATTCGCGCAACTTCAAGAAAACTGTCCGTGCGTCCGGATTATCGCCTATTTCGGGAAAGTCCTGCCGCAATTTGGCGATCACGGCAGGACTGCCGAGGCGGAAGAAAGTATTCATTTCCCGTTCCTGTGCCAGCGTTGTAATGAGTGCATCCTCCGGATCCTGATTCTGGTATTCCGAGAGCATCTGCAGTGCGGTCTCATTACCGGGTTCGCGGTCGATCGTGAAACGCAAATTGTTGATCAGGTAGTCGTGGCCTGGATAGATCAGCGTGTCGTCGCGCAGTTTCCCGAGTTGTTTGTTGAAAGTTTCATACAGCTCTTCAGGATGCCCGCCGTTGTGGCAGTTGCCCGCGCCCGCGTTGAACAAGGTATCGCCGCTGAACAGCGCAGGTTGATCCGTGTGCGAGAGCAGGCAGATATGGCTCATCGTGTGACCGGGCGTATCCAGGCACTCGAGATCGACGGTTGCGCCGACCTTGATGACGTCACCGGCGCCGACGCCACGGTCGAGGTTCGGAATACGGCCTTTTGCATTCTCGTGCGCGATGACTTTTGCACCGGTCGCAGCGACCATGCCCTTGTTGCCACCGGTATGATCGCCGTGTTCGTGGGTGTTGAGTATTTGCGTGACGTTCCAGCCGCGCGCCGTAGCGACGGCGAGGCATTTCATGAAATCCAGTGGATCAATCGCGAGCGCCTCCCCGGTTTCGGGGCAGGCGATCAGGTAATTGAAATTGCGGTACGCATTGTCCGTCCAGACCTGCTCGACAATCATGAATTACTCCGTCGCGGCTGCGTCGTACACGAGTTTACCGCCGACCCAGGTCTGTCGTACCCGGATATCGTCGATTTGTGACAACGGAATCGTAAAGAAATCCCGATCCACGACGATGAAGTCGGCCCATTTGCCGGGCTCGAGGCTGCCGAGGCGCTCCTCCTGGTGCGCGGAGTAGGCGGCTGCGAGCGTGAATGAGTGCAGCGCCTCGGCCCGCGTCATCGCCTGGTCCCGGTACCAGCCGCCATCGGGCAGGTCGCTGCGATCCTGGCGGGCGACTGCGGCATGCAAACCGTGGAACGGATTCGGCAGTTCGACCGGGAAGTCCGAGCCGCTGGCGATCACCGCGCCGGAGTCGAGCAGGCGGCGCCACGCGTAACCGCCTTGGATTCGTTGCGATCCTATGCGGTCCTCCGCCATGTTCATGTCGCTGGTGGCGTGTGTCGGTTGCATCGCTGCGATGACACCGAGTTCGGCAAATCTCGGGATGTCGTCCAGCGCAATGATTTGCGCGTGCTCGATACGGTTTCTTAGCGGCGATGGCTTGCCACCCTGAATGCGCTCGAAGGCGTCGAGCGCCATGCGGTTGCCGAGGTCGCCGATAGCATGAATGCCTACCTGGAAGCCTTTCGCGTTTGCGATTCGCACGAAGCCGTCCAGTTGCTCCTGTGTCCAGAAGGGCAGGCCGCTATTCTCGCCGTCGTCGTCGTAGGGGTCCAGCAACGCCGCACCGCGACTGCCCAATGCGCCGTCTGCATAGAGCTTCACCGCGGCGATATCCAACCTGTCGTCGCCGTAGCGCCTGATGGGCGCCTGGAATGCGGCGAGATTGGGTCCGGCGTCGCTCAGCATCGCGTAAATGCGCATGTCGAGTTCGTGGTTGTCGGCCATCGATAAGTAGACTTCCGCCTCGGTCTTGTTGATGCCGGCGTCATGAACGCCCGTCAGACCCAGTGCGAGAAGCGCATCGATCGCGAGCAAGTATGCTTCGCGGATGTCGCTCTTGTCGGGTACGGGGACATGCTTTTCCACCAGTGCCATCGCCATGTCGACCAGTACACCGCTGGCGTGGCCGTTCGCGTCGCGGATTATTTTGCCGCCCACAGGATCGGGCGTCTGATCGTCGATGCCCGCTATTTTCAGCGCTCTGCTGTTCGCCCAGCCGGCATGCCCGTCGATGCGGCGTAACCAGACCGGGCGCTCCGTGACGACGGCATCAATATCTGCCGCGTGCGGAAACTCCCGGACTGGCCACAGAACCTGGTTCCAGCCACGGCCCAATACCCAGCCGGCGCGGCGCTGCTTCGCGTATTCATCAATGCGCTGCACGGCGGCGTCGAGACTCGGCACGCCGCCAAGATCGAGACTGATCGCCAGCAGGCCCTGGCTGTACATATGTGCGTGCGCGTCAATGAGACCGGGAAGCACAAAGCCTCCGCCGCCATCGATACGATTGTGCTCGGGAATAGCGTCGAGCAGGCTTTCGTCCCCCGTCGACACGACGCGGCCCGAATCGTCAAACACGAGTACGCTGAATTCGTGGATACCGTCGTTGGTCGGCGTAAAGGCGACGACATTGTGGATCGCCGTGTCCGCGATCGCTGGCAGCGTCCACAAGCTGCTGAATGCAATGAGCAATTTGAAGTGCTGGTTCACGTTTCTCACACCAAAACGGGAGTGGCGGCCGGAAGAGCGTCGCATTGTAATCGCGATTGGCCCCCGAGGTTAACTGAACTTCTGTTGCAAATATGCAACGGAATCACCACAGGTACCTGGCTTCGGTATAGAAGGGGTCTAAAATATTGACATGACGCGGTATTTCTGCGAACTTCGTGTCGTCAAAGCGTCGTGTTTGAGCAACACCGATCCGACGTGACGAACAGCAAGACACCTTCAGGTACGGCTTGGCGGGGGTTCAGGGGGCCAGGTACCACGTACAAAACGTAGGTAGCGAAGGCGGTTTCGAAAGGAACCGCCTTTTTTCGTTGGAGTGCTTCTCGAAGCGCGACTGAGGAAAACGCGCCGATAAGCCTCGTTGTCAACGCAACATCCTCGAACTGCGCTCATTCGCGCTTCGAGAAGCGCTCCAACGAACTGCTCATCCAGTTCCTGATGGCAGCCGCGATCTCTTCTGGCGAGTCCTCCTGGATAAAATGCACGCCGCGCACCGTTACTTCAGTCTGGTTCGGGAAGCGCCTGCAGAATTGCCGTTGCGCGCCCGTCAGGATCGCGCCGGGCTCCGCGTTGATAAACAATTTCGGAACTTCGCACCATTGCAGCCATTCCGCGTAGTCCTCGACAATATCGACTACGTCTTGCGGCTCACCCTCGATCGGAAGTTGTCGTGGCCACGTCAGCGTCGGGCGTCGATCCTCGCCTGGTGTTTCGAACGGCCGGCGGTAGACCGCCATTTCCTCTTCCCTCAAGGTGCGAATGATCGAGCCGGGCAGCACTCGTTCGACAAAAATATTCTTGTCGAGGACCATGTCTTCGCCGGCTTCGGAACGGAAACTTTGGAATACTCCGCGCGCCGCGTCGGGCCACTCGTCCCAGGTAAGCGGACAGACGATGCCTTCCATGTACGCAATTCCGCGCACCTTATCGGGATGCTGGCGCGCCCAGTCGAAACCCAGCGCAGAGCCCCAGTCGTGGATGACGAACGTGACGTCTTTCGTGACACCGAGTTGTTCCCAGGCAGCAAACAGGTACTCGCGATGTTCGACGTAGCGATAGCGATCCGGGCCCGGGTCGTCAAGTTTGTCCGAGTCGCCCATGCCGATGAGATCGACGGCGACACAGCGGCCTTCCGACGCCAGCGCCGGCATAATGTTGCGCCACAGGTAGGAAGAGGTCGGGTTGCCGTGCTGGAACAGGATCGGGTCGCCTTCGCCCATCTCGACGTAGGCCATGCGCTTGCCGCCGACCTCTATGAATTTCTTCGGGTGTTCGTCTGCGGAGATCATTGCCGGTCTCGATCATGTGGCTGATTGTTCGATTATGCTCTGCTACATTCGCACGCTACAACAACAAGTATCGGGAAATCGGAGCGCAGATCGATGCATCGCAAGAATCGCATGGCCTACTGGCAGGCCAACCTGCGCCTGGTTGGTATCTGCCTCGTGATCTGGTTCGTGTGTTCGTATGGCTTCGGTGTGCTGTTTGTCGAGCAGATGAACCGTATCCGAATCGGTGGTTTCCAGCTTGGCTTCTGGTTCGCACAGCAGGGTTCGATCTACATTTTCGTCGCGCTGATTTTCTTTTACGCGTGGCGAATGACGCGCATCGACAAACGTTACGACGTGCACGAAGACTGAGCTGCCGATGAGCCTGCAGGCACTAACCTATCTCATCGTCGGACTGAGCTTCACGCTGTACATCGGTATCGCGATCTGGTCGCGCGCGCACAACACGGGTGATTTCTATATCGCCGGCAGGGGTGTGTCGCCGATTGCCAATGGCATGGCGACGGCCGCGGACTGGATGAGTGCTGCTTCGTTCATATCCATGGCGGGCCTGATCGCGTTCCTCGGCTACGATGGCTCGGTTTACCTCATGGGCTGGACGGGCGGTTACGTGCTGCTCGCGTTGTTGCTGGCGCCGTACCTGCGCAAGTTCGGGAAGTTCACGGTGCCGGAGTTCATCGCTGAACGCTACTACTCGAAGACGGCGCGTATCGTGGCCGTGATCTGCCTGATCTTCATCTCGTTTACCTACATTGCGGGTCAGATGCGCGGTGTCGGCATCGTGTTTTCGCGATTCCTTGAAGTGGACGTTACGATCGGCCTCATCGTCGGCATGGGCGTGGTGTTCACGTATGCAGTGCTGGGCGGAATGAAGGGCATCACCTATACCCAGGTTGCGCAGTACTGCGTGCTGATTTTTGCCTACACGGTGCCCGCGATCTTCATCGCAATCCAGTTAACCGGCAATCCGCTCCCGCAACTCGCTTTCGGCAGCGACGTCACAGGCAGCGGCACGGCGTTGCTCGACAAGCTCGATGACATCGTCACGTCACTGGGCTTCAATCAATACACGTCCGGCACCAAGAGTACGATCGACGTGTTTTGCATCACGATGGCGCTGATGGTCGGTACGGCGGGCCTGCCACACGTCATCGTGCGCTTCTTCACGGTGCCCAAGGTGAGCGACGCACGCGTGTCGGCCGGCTATGCGCTGTTGTTCATTGCGATTCTGTATACGACCGCACCCGCTGTCGGCGCGATGGCGCGTTACAACCTGATCAATACGATTCAGCCGGGGGAGGTCGGTGCGGTCGACGGCAATCTCTCCTATGACGAGCGGCCTGAGTGGCTCGACACCTGGGAGAAGACCCAACTCGTGCGCTTCGAGGACAAGAACGGCGACGGCCGCATTCAGTATTACGACGACACAAACCCGGACTTTGCAGAACAGGCCGATTCATTCGGCTGGCAGGGCAACGAACTCACCGTTGATCGCGACATCATGGTGCTTGCGAATCCGGAAATCGCGGGCTTGCCCAACTGGGTTATCGCCCTGGTCGCAGCCGGCGGCATCGCCGCTGCCTTGTCGACGGCGGCCGGTCTGTTGCTCGTCATCTCGGCGGCCGTTTCACACGACCTCATCAAGGGCATTTTCATGCCGCATATCTCCGAGAAGCGCGAGCTGCTGGCGGGGCGTATCGCAGCGGCTTTCGCGATCCTGATTGCCGGGTACCTCGGCTTCGATCCGCCGGGATGGGTCGCGCAGGTTGTGGCTTTTGCATTCGGTCTCGCGGCGTCGTCGCTGTTCCCGGTCATCCTGATGGGGATATTCTTCAAGCGCATTAATAAAGAGGGCGCAATCGCCGGCATGCTCACAGGGCTGTTTTTTACCTATGGCTACATCGAGTATTTCAAGGGCCTGTTCCTGAAGTGGGCAGGTGCACCCTGGGGTGATAACGTTGCCGAGCACTGGCTGTTCGGCATATCGCCGGAGGGAATCGGTGTGATCGGGATGTTATTGAATTTCGCTGTGGCGATTATGGTCAGCTATCTGACGGCGCCGCCGCCGGAACGAATTCAGCACATGGTTGAACAGATTCGTGTACCGCGACACATTGAGGAGGAGCATTTGTGAGATTTCAATGCCTGACATCAGCGATCGGTGTCGGTGTGTTGCTGGCCGCAAGTGCGGGCGCAACGGAGACGGCGCTCAATGACGACGAACAGCGCATGATCGAATGGATCGATGCAAACGCCGAACGTGCGATTGCGCTGGTCGAGGAGACGGTCAACATCTCGAGTGGCACGATGAATCACGAGGGGGTTCGCGACGTCGGCGTCGTCATGCGACGTGAGCTCGACGAGATCGGGCTCGACACCGAGTGGCTTGACATGCAGGAGGGCAATCGTGCCGGCCACCTGTTCGGTCGCAAAGAGAGCGGCGGTGCAAAGCGCTTCCTCCTGATCGGTCACCTCGACACGGTATTCGAGGCCGATGACGCCTTCCAGGCCTTCGAGCGTGACGGCAACATTGCCAGTGGCCCCGGCGTCGAGGACATGAAAGGCGGTAACGTCGTGATCGTCTATGCGCTGAAAGCGCTTGCAGAGATCGGCGTGCTCGATGACATCCCGGTTGTCGTTGCGTACACCGGTGACGAGGAGAAGACAGGCGCACCACTGGCTGTCGCTCGCAAGGACCTGATCGAGGCGGGCGAATGGGCGGATATTGTGCTCGGCTTCGAGTCGGCCATGACGTTTGATGACGCGGACTGGGCAACCATTGCGCGCCGCAGTTCGTCGAGCTGGAAACTGGAGGTCACGGGTTTGCAGGCGCACTCATCGGGGATTTTCAAGGCGGAGTTCGGTGCCGGTGCGATCAATGAGGCAGCGCGGATTCTGAACGGTTTTTACGACGAAGTTCGCGGCGAGGAACACCTGACGTTCAACGCCGGGACGATCCAGGGAGGCACCGACGTCGAATACGACGATCAACAGAATCGCGGCACGACCTTCGGCAAGGTCAATGTTATACCGAGCAGGGTAATCGTGCACGGCGGCATGCGTACGCTGACCCGGGAACAGCTCGATCGGGCACGAGTGGCGATGCGACGAATCGTCGCCGATAACCTGCCGCACACGAGTGCGACTATTTCGTTCGAGGACCGGTATCCGCCCATGGCCCCGACGTCCGGTAACCGCCGTCTGCAAATCACGCTATCGGACGTCAATGAAGCGTTGGGGCGTGGACCAATGCGGGCGCTCGATCCTTCGGAACGAGGTGCCGCGGATATTTCTTTTGTCGCACCGTACGCTGACGGGCTCGCCGGTATGGGTCCTCTCGGTGAGGGCGGACATACCCCGAACGAGACCATCGAACTTGATTCAATGGCGCTGGCGATCAAGCGTGCCGCAATTCTGATCTACCGGCTGAGTCGCGGCCAGGACGTCGGCAGAGAGGGCTGATGACAGGCGGCCAGGGCAGCAGCAACATGCGGCGCGTCATCATTGCGCTGATTCTGACCGGCACCTTCATGGTGGTCGAGGTTATAGGAGGCATCCTCGCCGGGTCACTCGCACTGCTTGCCGATGCGGGCCATATGCTCACCGATACGATGGCGTTGGCGCTGGCAGCGGTTGCCTTTCACGTCAGCAAGCGGCCTGCAGACGGCAGGCGGACGTTCGGCTATCAACGCTTTCAAATTCTCGCCGCATTCGTCAATGGACTGAGCCTATTGTTCATCGTCGGCTGGATCCTGATCGAGGCAGTTCGCCGCTTTCTGTCACCAACCGAAGTGATGGGGCAGACGATGCTGGTCGTGGCGGTGGCCGGGCTCGTCGTCAATATCATCGCGTTCGCCGTGCTGCACGGTGGCGATAAAGACAATCTGAATATCCGCGCCGCCGCATTGCACGTTGCCGGCGACCTGCTCGGGTCCGTCGCCGCGATCGTCGCCGCGATCGTCATCATCTACTCGGGCTGGATGGCAATCGACCCCATATTGTCGATTGCGGTGGCGTTCCTGATCCTGAAGAGTGCCTGGGCGCTCGTCCGGCAAAGCGGACACGTGTT